>CAVEMF010000122.1:0-5829 GCA_963616715.1 Ruminococcus bromii
TTTCCGCTTAAGCCCTCTTCCTTGAAGAGGGTGCCCGAAGGGCGGGTGATGCTCCGCTTAAGCCTTCCTTAGCGTAACCTCCTTCCTATGGAAGGAGGGGAACCGCTTGCGGTGGAGGTTGGTTTCGAGCGAAGCGAGGTTTGCGTGTTTTCCACGGCCGTAGGCCGGTTGTATGGTTTTCTAAATACCAAGCGGAAAGTGCTCTTTGTTCCTCATCCGCCTCTCACCACCAGTCATCCTGAGCGTAGCGAAGGATCTATCCTCGAGATCGGTACTCATGCCCGCTGTCTCCGATGTCAAACGCGTCCTGACCACTGACTACCGACCACTGATTACTAAAATCGTAACAGTACTCAT
This sequence comes from Ruminococcus bromii, assembly GCA_963616715.1. Classification (GTDB taxonomy): domain Bacteria; phylum Bacillota; class Negativicutes; order Veillonellales; family Dialisteraceae; genus Dialister. The sequence continues at coordinate 358 of CAVEMF010000122.1, forward strand.
GCCTACTGCTTCCACCGCTCAACGCGTCCCGACTACCGACCACCGACAACTAATCACGGACTACTAATCACGAAACCACTCACATTATCCATTTGTTTCTATGGTATGATGTAATAAAGAAAAATCATTTCAGCATAGAAAGGAGCGAGACACATGGACGATCGGGTTTCTGATGAGACGAAAGGCAGAGCCGTGTTGGCGTTGGAGCGGTATGTTCTTTACTGGAGAGAGCGACTGGCCGGCGCGAGCAGTGAGCGGCGGGAGATTTTTAAGAAGTATGTAGAAGCTTTGATTTCGATGGGCCACCCGCTGGGGCTGGAGGTGAAGGGCTATGGCTGCTATGGCGGCAATGAGGTATGGCCTTGCGATTGGCAGGCGAGTGCGGCGTGCCTTACGGAGCTCTTGAAGTATCCGGGTAAGGACTTCGCAGCCAATTCTCTTGGGTACATTTACTACTACGGTCGACTTGATGACGGGCAGCCGGACTACGAGAAGGCGTTTTCCTATTTCACCAGGGCCGCAGCGGCCGGGTTCTACGAGGCGCGATACAAGCTGGCGGATATGTATAAGAATGGCTACTTCGTGCCCAAGGATTGGACCACGGCCTATGATATGACGTGGGCGGTGTACGTTGAGACCAAGGAACAATTCATGCAGGACGATGATACGGTGCCCTTCGCGGATGCGGCGCTTCGGATGGGCGCCTTCATGCTGGACGATGGGCAGATCGATGCGGCGCAGGCGTATCTGCTGGAGGCGGACTTCGCCATCCGCCGGCGGATGGTGCGCGGTGATTTCTTTGGCGATACAAAAGTTTTTTCGAGGATCCAATCGCTTTTGGAAGAAGCCGGCTACGATGAGAGTCACTTACAGAAACGGGCCCATTGGGGCATGCTGACGCCTTTCGCGATGTTCCTTCGGGATACGCCCTACGATCGGTATCGCATGGACGTGAAGGAAACCAAGAAGGGCGTCACTCTTACGCTCTCCCGCTGCCGGAGAAAGCGGGAGGGGCGAGCCCGAAAGACACTCTTCACGGTGCCCGAGATCGGATACTGCGAGAAGACAAGCTGCATCACTCTGCTGGCCAAGAAGGCGAAAATCGGAAAGCGGCCGCGGAAGTCCTCTTTCCTTGTGGATGACTGGGATCTGCCATATAAGAGAAAGAAACTGTTGGATACTTTCTACTTCAATGGCAAAAAAGTATTTTCCATTTCCGCCAAAGATTATGAAATGAAGGCAAAGCCTGAAAAGGTCAGAGAGGTGAAGCCAGGCAAGGTTTACACCTTCGCCTCCGTGATCTTCCGAGAAGGCGGAGACAGCTACGACTACATCTGTGATATTCCCGGAGTAGAAGCAGGCGACACAGTCCTGGTCCCCAGCTACGACGGCCCGGCGCGGGTGAAGGTGGTGCGAGTCTTTGCGGTAAACATAGACAAGATGCAATTGCCCTATACGCGGTATAAGAAGGTATTGGGGAAATAAAAGTAAAAACCGCGATGTATTTCTTTGGAAGTACATCGCGGTTTTTATTTTAGGGGAAAGTTTTTGGCCTTTTCATGTCAAGTTCTGCTATACTATAGAAAAGCAATAAAAAAACTCCACGAGGGAGTTTTTCTAGAGCCACACACTGTGGGGTCACTTACGTGACGATTTGAATCAATTTTTATTTGAACTTGTGATGTAACCGGATAGTGGTAAATATCGGTACATCCATAGTGTAAACCATGTAAAGGGGCGTGTCAAATATGAAATATGTGGGGGAATATTATTTGGGATTGGACATGGGGAGTAGCTCGGTGGGGTGGGCAGTGACGACTCCGACCTATGATGTGATAAAGCGGAGCGGCAAAGCACTGTGGGGTGTGAGGCTTTTTGATGAAGCTAAGACCGCGGCGGAGCGCCGATTGCAGCGCACGGCACGCCGTCGTTTGGAGCGACGTTCGAAACGGTTGGATTTATTGCAGGAATTATTTGCAGATGAGATTGCCAAAGTGGATCCGGCATTTTTTCAGCGTCTCAATGACAGTGCTTTTTATGAAGAAGACAAAGTTATAGCGCAGCCGAATAGTCTGTTTCATGATGATGATTTCGATGATAAGAGCTATCACAAGAAGTATCCGACCATTTACCATCTCCGCCATGCGCTCATGACGGAGGATGGCCCTTTTGATGTACGGCTAGTGTATTTGGCAATTCATCACATTTTAAAACATCGTGGACATTTTTTATATGATGGATTTTCTGTGAGTGATGAGGGGATTCCTTCTTTTGAGATTCTTTTTGCTACATTTCAAGATGTCCTGACGGAATTGGAATTTCCAAAAGAAATAGAGAAAAATAAATTTGGCTCTATTTTGAAAAATGCCGGCCTGACAAAACAAGATAAAGCATCGGCTCTCATGAAAACTATTAGCGGAGCAACCAAAGATAAAAGAGTAAAAGATCTGATGGCACTTTTAGCTGGAAAAATCGCAAAACTAAGTGTCATTTTTGCAGATGCTTCCTTGGCTGAAATGGAGCATGATAAGATTTCCTTTGCTGATGCGGGATATGATGACTACGCGGATGAGATGATGGGAGTATTGGGGGATCGCGGGGATCTGATTCAAGCCGGGAAGGGACTTTATGATTGGGCGAAATTGGTGAAACTTCTGGGCGATGCACATACGTTGTCAGAGGCGAAGATCCAATTGTACGAGCAACATCGGAAAGACCTGAAGCTTTTGAAACGAATTTTGAAACCATCCCCTGCTGCCTATGCGGATATGTTCAAAAAGATGGGAAAATCAAATTACTCAGCCTATGTGGGACTTTGCAAGGAGAAAAATCGGAAACTGCCAAAAGAAAAAATAGCACTGAAGGAGGATTTCTACACGACCGTCAAGAATGCTATCAAAAAACTACCGGACTCTCCGGATAAAATGGAGGTACTGTATCGAATCGAAACAGGTAATTTCATGCCTAAAAGCGTATCCACCGATAATGGCGTTGTCCCTTATCAGCTGCACTTGATGGAACTCAAAAAAATTTTGACGAAAGTAGCAGACTATATGCCTTTCCTTCTGGAGCAAGATGAGTATGGGTCTATTTCTGATAAAATCATAAAGCTTATGGAATTCAAAGTGCCTTACTATGTGGGGCCTCTGAATGAAAAAGCGACAAACTACTGGGCTGTCAAAAAGAAAGGGCATGTATACCCGTGGAACTTTGAACAGATGGTAGATTTGGAAAAGAGTGCAGAGAATTTTATTTCTAATCTTACCGGGAAATGCACCTACTTGATCGGGAAAGATGTACTGCCGAAAAATTCTCTCCTCTATTCCAAATTTACTGTGCTCAATGCGTTGAACAATATCCGCCTGGGTGCATCGAGAGAAAAATTGGATGAAATCAAGCTAGGGCTCAAGATGCGGGTTTATGAAGGGCTTTTCTTGCAAAAAAAGAATGTAACCAAGAAAGCATTGGCCAATTACTTGAAATCTGAAGGAATTGCGAAGGAAATCTGTGATGATATATCCGGGATGGATGATAAATTCACTGATAGCTTAGCCTCTTGGATCGACATGACGCGAATTTTGGGGGAAGGCTTCGATACTTCTTTGGCAGAAGAGATGCTAAAAGATATCAATGTGTTTGCTGCCGATAAGGTCATGCTGAAGAAGCGGCTGCGGACTCGCTGTCCTTCGCTGAGCGATCAGCAGGTAAAAGATCTAATGAAAATCCCGGCCAAGGGCTGGGGCCGTCTGTCGAAGGAATTGCTCACAGATGTGTACTCCGAGAAACAGGTGGATCCGGAAACCGGCGAAATGATGAATATCATCACTGCTTTGGAAAAAGGAAATCGGAATTTCATGGAGCTTTTAGCGGATGATCAGGGATACAAAGAAGCCATCGACAAAGCCAATGCGGATCTCTTGCCGGATGCATCTATATCCTATAAAACCATAGAGGACATGTACCTTTCGCCTGCTGTGAAGCGGCCATTATGGCAGACACTGCGCATCGTGACGGAAATCACCAAAATTCTCGGTAAACCGCCGGCTCGTATTTTTATAGAAATGGCAAAATCGCCGGATGAGAAGAAGCAGAGAACCAAGTCGCGGAAAGAAAAACTGATGGAGTTTTACACAAACTGTAAGGAAGAGGAAAAGGTACTTTTCGCGCAGCTGCAAGAGGAGACTGACGAGACGCTTCGCAGTGACAAGCTGTATCTGTACTATACCCAGATGGGACGGTGCATGTACTCCGGGCGGCCAATTCAGATAGAAGATTTGAAAAATGAAAATCGCTATGACGTGGATCACATCTACCCGCAGTCTGTGACTGGTGACGATAGTCTAAGCAATCGGGTATTGGTGGAAAAGGTGCTGAATAGTAAGAAGGGAAATACCTATCCGCTATCCGAGGCACTCAATGGCTATCGCAATCCGAAGCTTGGCATCACCATCACCGATGTGCGGCAAGAGCGAGGCGCCTTCTGGGCATGCCTTCTGAAGCAGGGGCTCATCAGCAAAGAAAAGTATAACCGGCTCATTCGCAATACGCCGCTGTCCAATGAAGAAAAGTCTGCCTTCATTGGCCGCCAGCTGGTAGAAACCCGGCAGAGCACCAAGGCGGCAGCGGAAATCCTGAAAAGAGCCTACCCCGATGCAGAAATTATTTACGCCAAGGCACGGAACGCTTCTCAATTCCGGCAATTCGCCGGCTTTATCAAAGTGAGAGATCTCAATGACTACCATCATGCCAAGGATGCATACCTCAATGTGGTGGTAGGAAATGTATTCTATACGAAATTCACCTCCAACCCGGCTAACTTCTTGAAAGAGAAATCGCCGGTCTATAGCTTGAATCCGAAGGCATTCTATGACCATATCGTATCTCGCGGCGGAAAGACGGCCTGGATTCCCGGGGAAGAGGGAACCATGGCGACGGTGCGCAAATGGATGGGGAAGAACAATATCCTCTTCACGCGTATGAGCTTTATCGGGAAAGGTGGACTATTCGATCAGAATGTAATGAAAAAGGGGCAGGGACAAGTGCCGCTCAAAGAAGGTTCTCCTTTGTCGGATATTTCCAAGTATGGTGGATACAACAAGGCTTCTGCCAGTTATTTTGTACTGCTCAAAGTAGCGGATAAAAATGGAAATGTGGGATTTTATTTAGATACCGTGCCGATTTACTTAATGAGTCAGCTGGAAGACAAAAAAGTCCAAAAGGACTATTTCCAGAAACGATTAGGAGAAGGGAAGAATCCACTGGATGTACTTGCTATTGCTTTACCTCGAATTCCGATTCAGTCGTTATTGAGCATTAACGGATTCCGTGCTCATTTATCCGGGAAAAATGGAAAGGGTTTCGGTATCAGAAATGCTATGCAGCTTTGCATAGCGGAAGAGGATGCAGCTATGCTGAAAAAAATCATAAAGTTTAATGAGAAATATAAGCAAAGTAAAAATACCTTGAAGATCA
>CAVEMF010000123.1:0-5818 GCA_963616715.1 Ruminococcus bromii
TCATTAGAAAGAGAATTATCCGATGACTGATCAGAAAGGAATGACATACAATGCGAGCTGTGGTACAGAGATGCAATTGGTGCAAAGTGGATTCGGAAGGCGTAGAGACTGCTTCCATTCAGAAGGGCTTTACTGTTCTTTTGGGGGTGAAGCGGGGCGATACGGAGAAAGACGCGGAGTATATTGCTGATAAGATCCTTCACCTGCGGGTCTTTGAAGATGAAAATGATAAATTGAATTTGTCCCTTTTGGATGTGAAAGGGGAGCTGGCCATCGTGTCCCAGTTCACGCTTTACGGCGATGCCAGAAAGGGCCGCCGCCCCAGCTTCACGAAAGCAGAGCTTCCCGAGCGGGCTAATGAGCTTTATGAATATGTGGTAGACATTTGCAAGAAAGCCGGCGTCACCGTAGGCACCGGCCGTTTTCGCACTCATATGAAGGTGGCGCTGGAAAACGACGGCCCGGTGACATTGCTCTTGGATAGTGAGAAGCTGTTTTAGAGTGGAGACTGGAATCATGCAAAATCTGTGCAAACATTAGACGTTAGAGGGGAGACGTTAGACATTCAGACTTTTTAGACGCAATGCGGCAATGAAGTCAGCGGGGTCTGTCAGCTGATGTCTAATATCTCATGTCTGATGGTCTAGCATCTCCTTGCCCGCTTCATGTCAAGATTTCAAATACTATTTGGCACTCAAGGGGTATGTTGGAAGCCGGTAAAATGCGCCTTATCCCTTGTCCCTTATCCCCTATCCCTATGACGAATGAAAGGAGAATCCATGATGAAAATCAAATATACCGTACTTGGCCCTTTTATGACGAATACCTATATCGTGTATGACGAAAATACGAAGGAAGGATTGGTGGTGGATCCGTCCTTTACGCCTGAGCACTATATCGGCGCGATCCTGCAGGAAGGAATCACGCTGAAATCCATTTTCCTGACCCACGCCCATGTGGACCATATGGCGGGGATGAATGAGCTGCGGGCCAAATTCCCGGAGGCGGAGCTGTACATGAGCCGCGGCGACGAGGCGTATTTGAAGGACCCCATGAAAAATTTGTCCTACGAATTTCCGACTCCGGTGCTGGTGGAGGAGCCGGAGCATTGGGTGAAAGCGGGCGAGCACATCAAGACTTGCGGCCTGGATTTCACGGTCATCGAGACCCCGGGGCATACGCCGGGAGGACTGTCTTTTTATGAAGAAAAGGAAGGCATCGTATTTACGGGAGACTCTCTCTTCCAAGGCTCCATCGGCCGCGCCGATTTCCCCGGAGGAAATATGACGCAGCTTGTGGAAGGCATCCGGAAGGATCTCTTCTGTCTCCCTGACGCGGTGGTGGTGCTTTCCGGTCATGGAAATCCGACGTCCATCGGCCAGGAGAAGAAATCGAATCCCTTCCTGGTGGGAGGCATCCTATGAGGAGAGACGCGGAATTTTGGATGAGGATTTCCGTGGTGGCCGGATTTCTAGCCTTGCTCATCGCGGCACCGGTGGTTCTATTTCCATTTACCGTTTCTTTGGTCATCGCTATCCTGCTGAACCCCTTGGCGAAGTGGATCCATGAGCATGTGAAACTTTTCGGCGGACTGAAGCAGCTGCCCTACGACGTGGCGATCCTATTTTCCTTTGCTATTTTCGTGGCGGTCATTTATATGATCATTATTCACATCTTCGTGCCATTCATCACCGAATTCAGAGCCTTCATCAAAGGGGTGCCGGATATGGTGGTGGCGGTGCAGCAGGCCATCCCGGAATTGGAGAAACAGTTCCAGCTCTCGGTCCTGCCGCCGGAAGCGAAGAATTTTATTTCCCGCATCATCCAGGATGTAGGCGAATATACGCTGAAAATCGCACAATTTAGTTTATCTGCTATCTTTTCTTTTGCCAGCACTGTGATAGAATTGATAGTGGTTCCCTTTATCACTTTTTATATGATGAAAAAAGGAAACGCCTTCATTCAAGGCTTCATCGGCATTTTTCCGGACCGATTCCATGGGCATCTCTCGCGGCTCTTTGAGGAAATCCATTTCGTCTTGAATGCCTATATCCGCGGGCAGCTCCTTTTATCCGTCATCATGGCTTTTGTGGTATTCCTGGGCATGTGGTCCATGAATATTCCCTATCCTTTGGTGATCGGACTTTTGGCTGGTGTGGTAGAAATGATCCCTTTGGTGGGGCCTATCATCGGCGCCATCCCGCCCGTGCTCTTGGGGCTCATGCAGGGGAGCGCAGTGATGATGAAGGTCATCATTTTCTACGTGGTGGTGCAGCAGCTTGATGGTCATTTCTTCATGCCCAAGCTGATGGGCAGCATCATCGATGTGCATCCGGTGGCCATCATTGCGGGCGTCCTCATCGGAGGGCAGCTTTTTGGTATTTTGGGGATGATGATTTCTGTGCCCTTGGTGGCGGTGCTGCAGATCCTGCTACGGCATCTGTGGTTCTATAACCGCTACAAACTATTAAAATAAAAAAACGCCGGTCCTGTAGGGCCAGGTGGGGAGGCAGTCATGAAAAAGACTACAATCATGAATACGCTGAAAAAGAAAATTCGTGAGCATAAGTATAAATTTACCAATCAGCGGCAGGTCATTTTGCAAGCGTTCTTAGACAGCAAGGAAAATCACATGAGCGTGGAAGACGTGTACGCCATGGTGAAGGATGAAAATCCGGATATCGGCCTGGCCACGGTGTATCGCTCTTTGGAGCTTTTCACATCCCTGGACCTTTTAAAGAAACTGGACTTCGGCGATGGCCGGAGCCGCTTCGAGCTCAATGACCACTCCATGTCTCACTCCCATCATCACCTGATTTGCCTCGGCTGCGGGAAGGTCATCGAATTTTCCTACGACTTCATGAATGAAATCAACGAGAAAATCAAAAAGGAAAATGGCTTCCACATCGTGGACTACCAGCTGAAATTCTACGGCTATTGCAAAGAATGTGCGAAGAAGAACCAGGAGCTGTGAGGCCGTAGTTATTCACTTTGGTGGTAGTTGGAGATTCTTGCGGATTGCCACAAGGGTTCAAGGTTCAGGGTTCAAGGGAAGGTGCGGCGCACAAATCAGAAAGCGCCGCCATTTAAAAAAACGACTCACATTTCCGTATTTTCAAACTCACGCCGCTTTTTAATTTGATGCGGCGTACCATACCCCGGTCCCTTGAACCCTGAACCTTGAACCTATATTTTTCTTGCTTTTTTTGTCATTTATTGCTACAATAAATACCGTTAATGCAACAAGGGCCTATAGCTCAGTTGGTTAGAGCAGGCGGCTCATAACCGCCCCGTCCCAGGTTCGAGTCCCGGTGGGCCCACCAAAAGAAAACTCCCGTCCGTGAAGGATGGGAGTTTTTGCGCTTTCGGGAGCATGATATAATGACTAAAGGGTTCAAGGTTCAGGGTTCGGGGTTCAAGGGAAGGTACGCCGCATCAAATTATATGGCGGCGTAAGTTTTGAAATAGGGAACCGTGAGCTGACTTTTCAAAATGGCGGCGCTTTCTGATTTGTGCGCCGCACCACCCCTTGTCCCTTGAACCCTGAACCTTGAACCTATTAACCTTGAACGTTAGTGCGGATAGTATTTTTGAGCAGTATATACGGAGAATATATGCATCTGACCGATCGATTACAAAAAGTGGCAGACCTGGTACCGAAGGGGAGGGCTATGGCGGACATCGGTACCGACCATGGGTACCTGCCCATCTATTTAGTAGAAACAGGAAAAATGGAGAGCGCCATTGCTTGCGATATTAACGAGGGCCCTTTGGATAGGGCGAAGGAAAATCTGATTTCCACAGGGCTCACAGAGAAAATCGCTCTGCGCCTTGGCGGCGGACTCTCGAAGCTCGCAAAAGGCGAAGTGGATGGCGTTACCATCTGCGGCATGGGGGGACTCATGATTTGCCAGATTTTGGAAGACGATAGGGAGAAGGCCCAGGCTCTCTCCTGGCTGGTGCTGCAGCCGCAAAATCACGTGGCCGAGCTGAAAGTATTTCTATCGACTCACCATTTCCGCATCGTGAAGGAAGTGCTCTCAGAAGACGGCGGGCAGCTCTATGAGATGCTTCTCGCGGAGCCGGGAGAGATGGAGCCACTGGATATGCTGACAGCAGAAATCGGAGTCACGCCATCTTACCGAGAAGACCCGCTCTTTCCGATTCACATACAGCGGCTCATACGGAAACGAGATTTCCTTATCCAGGGAGTGGCGGAAGATAGCAAAATCGAAAGGCACCGGAAAAATAGAGAAAAAGCGGTGAAGGAAAAGAAAGTATTAGAGAACTTTCTATGATTGAACCAAATCTGTAGGGGCTATCAGTATCTCAAGGCTGCCGTCAAAAACAAAAGTGGACGTCCTGCGAAAGGACGTCCACTTTTCTATATAAAAAAGATCCTATCGCAGGAACATTTTTTCGAATGCTGCGTTTTAATTGCAAAAGATCGTTTGTTCGCATTAATAAATGCAGGCGTTTTCGCACCGGTCGTAGGTATGCCTGATGACATAGCTGCTTCTCGCTCCGTCATCCTGAGCGCATCCCTCGGCTCTATAGGCTATATCGGGAAAGCGGAAAAACTTTCGGTAAGCGTTTCACGGTAGTGAGGAAACCGCCATCACCCGCTCGACCGGCACCCTCTTCAGGGAAGAGGGTTAAATGAGGAAGCCGCCAAACGCGCCCCGCCCACCGACTACTGACTACTGACTACTAAACTGATAGAGGTATGAATACAAAATTGATGTAAAAGGGGAGTCGCGTCCTGATCACTAATCACTAATCACTAAACCAATACTGTTTCCTTATCACGCAAATCCCATATTTCCTTTTCCAGCCCCATGCGGTATAATATTATTATCAAATCATTAAAATTCTCGCGACCGGCGAGGCTATTTAAAAATGAGGAGGACTGTCATGGCAAAGGTATACACTCGTACAGGGGATAAAGGGAAGACCAGTCTTTACACGGGGGAACGCGTTTCCAAAGGGAGCCAGCGCGTGGAGACCTATGGCACCATCGATGAAGTGGATTCTGTATTGGGGCAGTGCCGCGCTTTTGCGGCGCATGAAAAGGTGAAGGAAACCATTTACAAGCTGCAGAAGGAGCTGTGGCTCCTCATGGCTGACATCGCGAGCCTTGGCAAGGAAGCCAATATCACCGCTGACCATGTGACGGAATTGGAGCATATCATCGACGCATACACTGAAGAGCTGGCGCCGCTGGATCATTTCCTGGTGCCGGGAGATACCCAGGCTTCCAGCTTCCTCGATGTAGCGCGCACCGTGGTTCGCCGGGCGGAAAGAGATATGTGGCGCCTGGCAGAAACCGAAGATGTCCATGAAGTGGATATCCGCTATCTGAATCGTCTTTCGGATCTCTGCTTCACGCTGGCTCGCTACGAGGCGGAAGTGAAATAGGGAACGATTTCTGTAGCAAAGGAATATTTTTCAAGAAAAGCACATGCCCGTTGTGGCGTGTGCTTTTTAGTTTCCCCAAAAGTGGGGACTTCCGGTTTCGTAGTCGGTGGTCGGTAATCGGTAGTCGGGACGCTTTTGACTGTCACCTCATTCCCTTGCAAACTTTGTGTACTTCCATCATCTGGTCTAACGGTCACCTTCTTACAAAAGGAGGCAAGCAAGCATCGGCTCGCTTCGGTCAAATGCGAACCGACTACCGACTACCGATTACCGACTACGGTAGCCGATAGCGATAGCATACGATTGGAGCTGGCGTCAAGCACGCCTGACCACCGACTCCGAAACCTTCATCGCTTCCAATTGCCACTTAGTGTAAAATGTTTCTCGGTAAGTAAAATCG
>CAVEMF010000124.1:0-5807 GCA_963616715.1 Ruminococcus bromii
TTTTTTGAGAGAGAAGGTACGCGGGATGTAAGTGAGGAGTTAGGAGGGAGGAGTGGTGGAGCGGCGCACAAATTAAGAAGCGCCGCGAGTTTGGAAAGTCAGCGCGCGCACCTGCTTTCCCACTACCGTTAGCCGTTTACCGTGTAACCGTTTACCGGCTCTTTTACCGATAGCGAGCCGTGAAGCGATACACCCTCTGCGTAAGAGTTTATCGCTCTACGGCTCGCTATCGGTAGTATGCACGGTGTACGGTTACACGGTAAACGGCTAACGGTAGTGAGGAAGCAAGTAAGAGCGTTTCCCTATTTTTAAACTCGCGCCGCTTTATGAATTGTGCGGCGCACCTCCACTCCTCACTTCTCACTCCTAACTCCTCACTTGCTGCACGCATACCTTCTCCCCAAAACGCTATTGACAACAGCTCCCTCGTCCTGTATACTAAGCCCATATTCAAATGAAGTACATGCTGTGAACGAGACGAGAGCTGATTACTAGCCTCAGAGAGCCGGCGTATGGTGAAAGCCGGTGCGAAAGATCTGCGATCCATCACTCGTGAGCTTCTTGGCCGAAGGTAGTAGGTCAAGGCGGAGGTCCCCGTTACGGATAAGCCATAAAGTATAATGCAGGGTGGTACCGCGAACACGCCCCTGTCCCATAGTGGGACAGGGGCTTTTTGATACCGCCAAGGCACTGAGTATAAATGCAAGGTGGTACCACGCAGAAGCGTCCTTGCCCGAAAGGGGCAGGGACTTTTTTATTTGGTACATTATACGAAATGGCAAGCGATAAACCGGAGTGGTACCGCGCAACGCGCCTCTGACTGTGAAAGCAGCCAGGGGTTTTTTATTGGAGCTAGCGGTTTAGTGATCAGTGATTAGTGATCAGTGATCAGGCCGCGTTTGGCTTTTGTCTCAGCTTTGTTTGCATACTGTTACTGCTCCGGCTATAACGGTGTCATGCTTACAGTCTCAAACGCTGTTCACGTCCTGATCACTAATCACTGATCACTGATCACTAAAATCGCCTTCGCTCAGCATCGTACATTTCACTAAACTAAAAGGAGAACTAAAAATGGAAATGAAAAAAATGATGAAGACTGCAGGTTTGGGATTGATGCTGGCCGCTGCTATGGCCGGGCTCGCCGGTTGCGGCGGCGGAGAGAAGAAAGCAGCATCCACAGCAGCGCCGGGCGCGAAGGTGGCGAAGGTGGGATTCCTGAATGGCACCACCGGCGGCGTGGCATCCTATGGCCTGGCGGAAAAGGAAGGCTTCGACCTGGCAGTAGAAGAAGTCAATAAAGAAGGCAAGGTTCATTTCGATGTAGAAATGGCAGACACCAAAGGCAACGTGCAGCAGTGCGTCAGCGCCGCGCAGAAAATGATCGCTGCGAAAAAAGTCCTCGTGGTTGGTCCTCTGATTTCCGGTGAATACAAAGCCGTAGGCCCCCTCTTCCAGCAGGCGAAGATCCCGCTCCTCGGCGCTGCGACCACCGCCGAAGGCCTCATCGAGATCGGCGACTACATGTTTAGAAACTGCGTGCCCGAATCCCAGAACATTCCCCAGACCGTGAAGAAGACTCACAAACTCTTAGGCTACAAAAATGTGGCAGTCCTCTACTCCAACAACAACGAGCACCAGGTCTCCGCGTACAAGACTTTCGTGAAGGCCCTCGAAGCCGAAGGCGTGAACATTGTGGAAACCGAAACCTTCGCTGACAAGGACACCGACTTCAATGCGCAGCTCACCAAGATCCAGGCGGTGAATCCGGACGCTGTCATCGTGGCAGGCTACTACCAGGAAGGCGGCCTGATCCTGAAGAAGATGAGAGAAATGGGAATGAACCAGCCGGTCCTCGGGGACAATGGTTTCGTTTCTCCAGAACTCATCAAGATCGCCGGCGCGGCTGCTGACAATGTATACGTCTCCTCCATGTGGTCCGCTGACCGCAACAGCCAGGCTACCAAAGATTTCGTGAAGAACTTCAAAGCGAAATACAACCACGACCCGGACAACTTCGCCGCTTGCGCATACGTCTCCGTGAAGCTCGCTGCCAAAGCCATGGAAGACGCCGGCACCACCACCGACTCCAAGAAAGTCAGAGACGCCCTGGCCAACGTGAAGAACTTCGAGTCCGCCGTAGGCCCCATGAACTTCAATAACTCCGGTGACCCGGAAGTAGATCTCGTCCTCCTCAAAGTGGAAGGCGGGAAATATGTGACCCTGAACTAATAAAAAAGGGCGAAGCCCTCCGCTTTCCCAATAAAAAAATCCCGTCCTTGTTGGATGGGATTTTTTGCTTTTAGTAATCGGTAGTCGGGACGCGTCTCCATCGATTTGGGATGAAACCGTATGATGTGTCATTGCAAGTGTTATTCTTGAAATGTTTATCCAGCCTTAAGCAAGTCGCCCCTTGGAGAAGGGGCCGCCCAATAGGGCGGGATGGAGTGCCTCGTAAGAGGCACAATCTGCACTAACGGTATCATACAAAACTCTTAGCGAACATTAGCCTGCTTTCCGCTACTGCTGAGCATGCGCCTACGGCGCATTCCATCCCCCGCTAACGCGCGCCCCTTCTCCAAGGGGCTACGGATTAAGGCTTCCGTAACATAGCGATTCTACCTGCTGGTATTTAAAATTCGAAACTTAACAGCATCGGCGTCTCGTGGGGCGAACTTACCAGCTCCAAGCTCCAAGCTCCTCGCTATGCCGAAGCAGGTAGCATCGCTACAGTCCAAATCCGTAGTCCAAGAGTGCGGCGGCTTCTTTGAATCGGCTATCGTAGTCCCGAGAGTGGAGCACGATGACGATGAGGGTCTTCCCATTTCTCGTAGCCGCAGCGGCGAGGCACCCTCCGGCGGCGCGGGTGTAGCCGGTCTTTATGCCGATGGCGCCGTCGTAGCTGTAGAGGAGCTCATTCGTATTTCCGCAGGTGAGATTTTGCCGGGGCTTCTCGTAGTGGACTTTCTTGGTCTTGGTGCCCACGATGGCGCGGAACTTGGGATTTTCCAATCCGTATTTCGCAATGAGGGCGAGGTCTTTGGCGGTGGAGTAGTGATTCGCATCGGGCATGCCATTGGCATTGACAAAGTGGGTGCCGATGCAGCCGATGGATTTTGCTTTGTCATTCATCATGTCGGCGAAGGCATTCACATTGCCGCCGATGGCTTCGGCGATGGCGGTGGCGGCGCCATTGTCCGAGAGAAGCATCATCTGGTACGTGAGGTCGCCTAGGCGGATCCACTCGCCGCCATAGAGCCAGGTGGATTCCACATTCGCCGCGTTCCGGCTGATGGCGAGCATCTTGTAGGGATCGCCTTTCTCAAGCGAGAGGAGGCAGGTCATCATCTTGGTGAGGCTGGCGGGGTACTCCTTCTTGTCGGCGTTCTTTTCATAGAGAATTTGCCCGCTCTCGGCGTCCATGATGATGGCAGCGTCCGCAGAAATAGCCGGCGCCTCCTTCGCCAAAGCCGGCGGGGTAAGGAAGAGGAAGAGGGCGAGGATAAAGTGGAAAATAGGTTTCACAGGGGACTCCTTAGGGTATGGGGGAAAATAACGCTATTGGTTTAGTAATTAGTGATCAGTGATCAGTGATCAGGACGCAGTTGGCTTCTGAGAAACTATAGCCGTATTACCTGTATGTATGCTCTGGCGTCAAAAGCGCCCTAATCACTGATCACTAATCACTGATTACTAAGATCAAAAACAAAGCCCACACCAATGGCATGGGCTGTTTGTCATTTCCCATCAAAGCAAAATATATTTCGCGATGAAGAGGAATGTGAGTACGATCATGAGGGCGCTGACTTTTTCTCTGTGGCCGGTCAAAAGATTGATGACGGTGTAGGAGATGACGCCGAAGGAGATGCCTTCTGCGATGGAGTATGCGAAAGGCATAGCGATGACGCAGAGGTAGCAGGGGATGGCTTCGGTAGCATCATGGAAATCGATGCCGCCTACCGCGGTGAACATGAGGAAGCCCACGGTGATGAGCGCCGGAGCGGTGGCGAAAGCCGGGATGGCCATGAAGAATGGCGAGAAGAAGAGAGCCAGGAGGAAGAGCACAGCCACAGTGATGGCGGTGAGGCCGGTGCGGCCGCCTTCGGAAACGCCGGCAGCACTTTCTACATAGGTGGTGGTGGTAGAAACGCCCAGCGCTGCGCCGGCGGTGGTGGCTACTGCGTCAGCCATCAGCGCGCCTTTGATACGAGGCAGACGTCCCGTAGCGTCGAGCATATCCGCTTTCGCAGAGACGCCGATCAAGGTGCCCAGGGTATCAAACACATCGACAAAGAGGAAAGCCAGGAGGACCACTGCGAAATTGAAGGTAGCCACCTGGGAGAAATCGAGCTGGAAGAGCAGCGGCGAAATGTCAGCCGGCAGGAAAGAAGCGAGGCCTGCCGAGAGATTTGGCAGCGTGCTGAAAGCGCCTTCGGCCGGGTTCGGCACATAGAGGCCGGAGATTTCACAAAGAATCCCCAGGATCCAGGTGAAGAGGATGCCCCACAGGATATTTCCCTTTACATTCTTTGCCATCAGGATGCCGGTGAAGAGCACGCCCAGGATGGCCAGCACCACCGTGATGCCGTGGGTCGCAAAGACGCCGGAGTCGATAGCTCCCTTGAAGGAGAAGAGGGAAATCTTGGTGGCCGGGTTGCCCACGATGATCTGCGCGCCGCACAGACCGATGAAGCAAATGAAAAGGCCGATGCCTGCGGAAACCGCTTTTTTCAGATTCAAAGGAATCGCATTGAAGATGGCCTCACGGATATTTGTGAGAGACATGACGATGAAGATGAGCCCTTCTACGCATACGGCCGCCAGCGCCATCTGCCAGGTGTAACCCATCTGCTGCACCACAGTGAATGCGAAGAATGCATTCAGCCCCATGCCCGGTGCCAGGGCGAAGGGGTAATTCGCAAAGGCTGCCATGAGGACCGTCCCCAGGAAGCCGGCGACAGCGGTCGCGGTGAGGACTGCGCCCTTATCCATCCCCGCCGCGCTCATGATGGCGGGATTCACCGCCAGAATGTAGGCCATGGTCATAAATGTGGTAATACCGGCCATTATTTCCGTTTTCGCGGAAGTACCGTTTTCGCTCAGGTGGAAAACTCGCTCCAAAAGACCCGATTCCTTTTCCATGAAAAGACTCCTTTCAGAAATAGAAAATATCGATTTACCACAAGTAAAATCATTCCCATTATATGATTTTTTCAGGGGGAGTTGCAAGTGAATATGAGAATTAAAGGGATAGAGGCGAAGTGAGGAATGAGGAGTTAGGAGTGAGGAGTGGTGGTGCGGCGCACAAATTAAGAAGCGCCGCGAGCTTTGAAATAGGGAAACGCGTTTAGCTGCTTCCCTAGCCTTACGCGCGTTATGCAGATGCTTGGTGCAGATTGTTATGTTAGCCTTACATGAGTAGCCCCTTGGAGAAGGGGCGCGCGATAGCGGAGGATAGAAATGCGCCGCAGGCGCATGCTCAGCAGCAGCGGAAAGCATGCTACTGTTTGCGTAGGGATGGCATGTTTTTGCTAGTGCTGGTTATGCGCCTATGGCGCATTTCTATCCGGCGCTATCGCGCGACCCTTCTCCAAGGGTCTACTCGAGTAGGGCCAGTATAACAATAATTTGCTAACGGCTTGCAATTTTATGCCATTTCTCGCTATCGTCAAACGAGTCGGTTTAACGGTTATACGGTAAACGGTTCACGGTAGTGGGGGGAGCAGCCAAACGCGTTTCCTATTTCAAAACTCGCGCCGCTTTCCAATTTGATGCGGCGCACCACCACTCCTCACTCCTCCCTCCTCACT
>CAVEMF010000125.1:0-5801 GCA_963616715.1 Ruminococcus bromii
AGACACTGGGCGGCGATGGCGGGGGGCATTTGAGTGAGGCCGCTGTAGGAGATGGCGGCGGTGTCAAGGTAGGTGAGGAAGGAGATGGCGATGCGGAAGGTGGCGGGGTGGACGGAGGGACCGGTGAGGGCAGATTTGCGGTCGATGAGGAGCTTTCGGATGTCGGATTTCTCATAGCCAAGAGGCGGGAGGCAGCGGGCTACGATTTTTCTTGCAAGGAGGAGGAGTTTCGCGGGATCCGTCTCTTCTTGGTAGTCATGCCATAAGAGGCCTTGGGTGTCCTGGGGAGAGAGGATGTTTGACCAGGTGGGAGAGGTGTGGAGTACGCCGGCTTCGATGGTGCTATGGCCTTCGACTTTCCGGATGAGGAAGAAGGCGGCGTGGTCCCATTCGTGCTCGAGGCCTTCGGTGATGTCTTGGTAGAAATGGCTCTCGTGAGTGAAGAGGAAGAGCTGGCGGATGGGGGATTCTTTCAGGACTTGGTATTTCTTGCGATACACCATGGGATCGGCGTGGGCAAGTGTCGCTGTGATAAGCTCGCGGGTGAGGGCGGAGGCGGCGGAGGTGATATGGCTGTCGAGGGCGCTGGCGGGGTCGTCGATGAGGAGGATTTTTTCTTTGTCATCATTTCCCGATTTCCCGAAGGCTTTGGCGCAGAAGTAGAGGTAGCCGAGGAATTGGATTTCCCCTTCGCTGAGATTTTCGGCGGGGCGGCCGTCTTCGCGGATGACTTGGTAGCCATGGCCACTGGCGTCCGCCAGGGAAAAGCCGGTGAAGCCGCTCTTTTGGAGGAGCCGATTCATCTCTTCTACGGCCGAGTGAGTATTGACGAATTGGCTTTGTTTCGCGGCGATGTCCTGCTGCACTTGGTAGAGGGCGCGCTGGGTGGCGGTGAGGGCAGCTTTGAGGCCGGCGCTTTCGCGGGCCCGCGCATCGGAAAGTGTCCGGTAGGCAGCGATGGTGGGGGCGAGTTCGGCGGCCAGAGCGCTCTTCACGCGGTGGCTGCAGTCCTCTTGTCCGGCGGTGCGGTTGTCTATGAGGCGGTTGTGCTCGACTGCCCGCTCTCTCCACTGGGCGAGGAGGTCCGACAGGTCGCCAAGGTAGGGGGCAAGAGGCGCGAGGTCTATTTCCTTGGAGGGCGCCTCTTTCTTCCGGTCGATGCGGCGGAGGTTTTCGGAAATCGTATTTCCTATGATCATCACACGGGCCTGGTACTCCTGGTAGCTCCCAGCTGGGCAGGCGGCTTCGGGGAGGCTTTGGAGGAGGCCCATGAGGCGAGTGGCGGCGGCCTCATAATGGGCGCGGAAATCAGAAATGCGGCGTTTCCCTTCTTCGTACTGGGCGTCGAAGGCCTGGGCCACCCGGTCTTGGAAATCGGCGGGGAGCGCTTGCTGGCAGTAGGGGCAGCGGCCTTTCGCGCCGGCTTCGTAGTGCTCGTGGCCGTAGCGGAACCAGTCCGCTGAGGAAAGGGCATTCATGAAGGCAGTGAAGGGGATATCCGCGCGGTTCACGATGGGGGTCTTGAGGACCTCGCTACCTTCGAGGTGGTCGAGCCACTCAGGGTCCGGCAGCGTGGGCACCGGCGGGAGGCGCTGTAGGTCGTCGCTGAAGGCATTCTTATAGAGGGCAAGGAGCGCGTCCCGGCTCTCCGGCGCGGGGCTAGGAGAGGAGGCGAGAATTTCTTGGGCGAAATTTTTCTTTGTGCCCTTGGCGCGGCCGAGGCTTAGAGGGAAATTCTTGCGATAAAATTCGCCGGTTTTCCACAGGGTTTCGAGAAATATATCATGGTGAGCAGCGGTCTCTTCCTGATATTTGGTGAAGCGGTCGCGCTGGTCTTTCTCTTTTTTCTCCAGTTCTGCCTTTTGGGTAAGAAGTGTGTCCAAGGCGCCGGTGGTGTCGATATTCTGCGCGCCCAGCATGAAGACCCCCGGGAGCTCTCTGCCGGAGCGGATGTTTTGATTGACAAAGTCCGTATCGAAAAGGAGCACCTCTGCGCTATCCAGAGAAGCGCCGTCGGCCAGGGTGAGCCCCTCGCCCTTTGCGATGGCCCGGGCTAGGGTGGACTTACCGCTGCCGTTTCCGCCATAGAAAAGATTCACGTAGGTGGGCGCAAAGGAGGCAGGCGCAAAAGGCGGCACCTCAATGGAAATTGACTCGATCAGTGAGCGGGCTTTGGGCGGATATTTTTTCATGGTGGGCTCCTTTTCTGTGGCGGTAAAAATCGAAAGTGGTTTTAGTAAGGAGTGAGGAGGCGCGCTTTCCGCTATCTACCCCCTTCCTTTGGAAGGGGGAGGGCCCGTAGGGCGGGGGTTGGTTACGGAAATCGACCGTGTCCTTTTTATTATTTTTTATTTTTTCTTTTATATGTAGTATAGCACGACGGCGGATAGGATGTTTTGGCAATCAAAAAGAGCCGCGAAATTTTCGCAGCTCTTTGAAAAATACTGGGGCTAGGCGATCGACATCACCCGCCCTACAGGCACCCTCTTCAACGAAGAGGGTACATAGCGGAAAGCACGTCCTGATCACTGATCACTAATCACTGATCGCTAAAACGACAGCCCTTATCCCTCTTTCTCCCTCATTCCAGCGCCTGGATGATAGCATAGCATGCGCTGCAGGCGAGGCAGTCGCAGAAGAGGGCGCCCTTGGCTTTGATGTCCTTGCCGTGAGCGAGGAGGCCCTCGGCGGTGTCTTTACCCAGCAGGTCTTCGCAAGCCTTGGAGCTGGCGAAGGCGATGAGTTCGTCTACCGTAGAGATGGATGCCATGAGGGCTTTCTTGAATTCAGCAGAAGCCGCTTCTTTGTCAGCCGCAGCGAGCCATTTCTCTGCCGCTTCCTTAGCAGCCGCAGAGGCAGAAGGAGCAGCGAGGAGTTTTTCCGCTTCGGATTTGATGAGCTCGATGGTGTTTGCGTTCATGATAGTTTCCTTTCGTTGGTAAATCGTTAAATGCTGTAGGAGTTTAGTGATCAGTGGTCAGTGATCAGTGATCAGGTCGCGTTTGGCGACTGCCTCATATTATGAGAGTTCCGCTATCGAGTTCGCGCAATAGCATTTTCATTACTAGTGGAGCTTAAAGTCAGCCGCGCCCTGATCACTAATCACTGACCACCGATCACTAACCTCCGCATTTGACCGGAATCGATACGTTTATTATACTAATTCCGGAAAACATGACAAGTACGCAGTATTTTCTGACTTGGTATGGCGAAGCGTACTACGAAAGGTGAGAAACATGAATCAGACCATGAGCTATGAAGAATTTCTTGAGAAGCTGGACTCGTTCATCCAGACTGACGGGGGCCATTGCCCGGTGGTAGAGACATTGAAGTGTTTGCAGGGGAAGTGGACGCTGCAGGTGACTTATCTTCTGTGCGTGAAGCATCCCATGCGCTTTGGCGAATTGAAGCGCTACATTCCTGGCGTGACGAATACCATGCTGACCCAAACGCTTCGGGCGCTGGAAGCCGAGGGTATCGTCTCCCGCATGCAGTTCAATGAAATTCCGCCCCACGTGGAGTACAGCCTGACGCCAAAGGGCATGGATCTCCTGCCCGTATTTCACGCCATCTTGAATTGGGGCATGAAGTATGTGCCGTGAGGGGGGCGGTAGTCAGTAGTCAGTAGTCGGGACGCTTTTGGCTGCGTCCTCACTACCGTGAACCGTTTACCGTGAACCGTTATCCGAGCATGCTTTAGGTTAACGGGAATTGGAAATGTAACCCATCAATCTGAAAGCAGCTTATCGCTCCATATCTTGCTATCGCGAAAAGCGTCGGTAAACGGTTATACGGTAAACGGTTCACGGTAATGGGGAAGCAGCCAAATGCGCCCCGACCACCGACCACCGACTATCGACTACCGACTACCGACTACCAAAATAAAAAATATTTCCTACATCATAGATTTAGTCACCACAGATATCGTATAATTAAAAAAGAAATTTTTCGTTATTATCATAGGAGGTCATAGGAATGGCAGCAAATAAAGAGGAAGCTACGACAGAGCAGGATAAGAAGAAGGCCCTTGAGAATGCGATGAAGCAGATCACCAAGGAATTTGGTGCAGGTTCCATCATGCGTTTGGGGGAAATACAGGACAAACTGGACATCGATGTGATTTCCACCGGCTCCCTGGCACTGGACATCGCTGTGGGCGTTGGCGGGTATCCGAGGGGCCGCGTCATTGAAATCTATGGCCCTGAATCCTCCGGTAAGACCACCATCGCCCTCCATGCTATCGCGGAAGCCCAGAAGGCCGGCGGCGTCACCGCATTCATCGACGCCGAGCACGCGCTGGACCCGGTGTATGCACACCACTTGGGGGTTGACACGAAGGAGCTTCTGATTTCCCAGCCGGACAGCGGCGAGCAGGGGCTGAGCATTTGCGAATCCTTGGTGCGAAGCGGCGCGCTGGACATGATCGTCATCGACTCCGTGGCTGCTTTGGTACCGAAGCAGGAAATCGAAGGGGACATCAGCGAGCAGTCCGTGGGTCTGCAGGCCCGCCTCATGAGTAAGGCACTCAGAAAACTCACCGGCATCATCAGCAAGTCCAAGACCATCGTCATCTTCATCAACCAGCTCCGCGAAAAAGTGGGCGTCATGTTTGGCAATCCGGAAACCACCACCGGTGGCCGCGCGCTGAAATTCTACTCCACCATCCGCATCGAAATCCGCAAGGCCGACGTGATCAAGAATGGCACGGAAATCATCGGCAACCGCGCGAAGGCGAAGGTGGTAAAGAACAAGGTGGCTCCGCCATTCAAAGTAGCGGAATTCGATATCATGTACGGCGAAGGGATTTCCAAAGAAGGCACGCTCCTCGACATTGCCGTGAATATGGATATCATCCAGAAGAGCGGCGCGTGGTATTCCTACAAAGGCAGCCGCATCAGCCAGGGCCGCGAGGCAGCGAAGAAATATTTGAGAGAGCATGAAGACGTGTCTGCAGAAATCGACAAGATCATCCGTGACACCTTAGTAGTAGAACCGAATCATTTTGAAGATGGCGTACTTTCGGAACAAGACTCAGAAGAAAACGGCAGTGAAGAGTAGAAGCTGCTACGAGGCGGCGCTCTCCCTTTTGAAATACCGGGACAATAGCGAGAAGGAGCTTTTCAGGAAGCTTTCGGATCGGGAATATAGCGAGAAGGAAATCACCGAAACCATCACCCGCCTTCGCGAGGTGGGCTACGTGGACGATGAAACCTTCGCTGACGACCTCTTCGAAGCCTATCGCCAGAGAGGGGCCTACGGGGATCGCTATATCCACCAGAAGCTGAAGGAAAAGGGCCTTACCAGCGAGAAGCATCTCTCTACAGAAGAAGAGTGCGAAGCCGCCGCCGCCCTCCTTCGAAGGAAAGCAGAAATCACGCCGGCACTCAAAGAAAATTATAAAAAAGCCGCTGCCTTCCTCCTCCGCCGCGGCTTCACCAACGAGGCCGTGTCCCACGCGTTTCATGAAATTGGGGAAGAGTTGGAGGATTAGAGAGAAAAGCGTGGGTGGGTTAGTGATCAGTGATCAGAGGTCAGTGATCAGGATGCGCGTGCCTGCTTCGTCATAGCTTGGGGTTTGTAAGCCCGCCCTACGTGAGGCCGAAGGTCAGTAGGCAATCTTTTTCGAAAAGGATAGAATGATATGTGCGGAGGCAGCCAAATGCGCCCTGATCACTGACCCCTGACCCCTAATCACTAACAAAAAACAGCAACTCAAATCGAGCTGCTGTTTTTTTATTTATCAAAAGTCAAAATAAAAATCAAAAATTGTATTGACTATTTGACTTTCAAATGTATAATAG
>CAVEMF010000126.1:0-5795 GCA_963616715.1 Ruminococcus bromii
AATAAAAATTCTTATGATTTTTGAATCTTC
This sequence comes from Ruminococcus bromii, assembly GCA_963616715.1. GTDB lineage: Bacteria > Bacillota > Negativicutes > Veillonellales > Dialisteraceae > Dialister. Next base: position 31 of record CAVEMF010000126.1, read on the forward strand.
GATTTAATCAGTGGTTCCCTAGCGCTTTGCACCTTTTTCTTGACTCCCCTCCCGAAATTATGCTACAATCACAGGGTAAGTTATTTTTATTCATATCAGTTTCCAAGTGAGTGAGCTTCGGCTCACTTTTTCTTATATATAAATAGTTTTATAGCTGCAGAGCTAGTTGATATGCTAAGGGCTTAGCTCAAAGGTTCAGGGGTCAGGGGTCGAGGTTCAAGCGTCTTATTTCTTGCTTACACAGTAAGCGTAAAGTATGGCGGATTATTAAAAAATTCGCGGCGCTTTTTGATTTGTGCGCCGCTCCTCCCCTTGAACCCTGACCCTTGAACCTGAACCCCCTTAGCATTTCAGGTATAACGCAGGATTACACTCATTGTGTTGTATTACGAAGGCATAAAGGAGGGCCTATGGCACATAAGGAAATCGAGAGCGCTGTGGAGGCGCTGCTGGAGCCGATTCTGGAAGCGGAGGGCATCGAAGTGGTCGATGTGGAGTATGTCCGCGAGAGGAATTGGATCCTTCGCATTTACATTGACAAGGAAGGCGGCGTGGATCTCACGGACTGCCAGGAGATCAGCGAGAAAGCCGGCGCGCTTTTGGATGAGAAAGATATGATCGCCGACAATTACATGCTCGAGGTTTCCTCGCCGGGGCTTGACCGGGTGCTGAAGAAGGACAAAGATTTCATCCGCTACGCCGGAGAAGAAGTGGACGTGAAGCTTTTCGCGCCGCTTCCCGGGACGAAGGAGAAGGCGTTCACCGCGCTCCTTGATGGTCTTACAGAGGATGGCAGCTTGGCATTGACACTGGAGGGCGGCGAAGCGCTCACCCTTCCGAAAGATAAGATTTCACAAGTCAGATTACATTTTTCATTTTAAATAGGAGGAGACAGTCATCGTGGACGGCAAGGTATTGTTAGAAGCAGTAGAAGGGTTAGTAAAGATTAAAAAAGTCGATAGAAATATCGTATTCGACGCACTGGAAATGGTGCTCCTCACCGCATATAAGAAGGAAAGCGGCACCAATGCGAAAGCATCGGTGACACTGAACCGCGAAACCGGCGAATATAAAATTTATGAAGAAAAGACCGTGGTGGATGTCATCGATCCGGAGAGCGAAAATGCCATCAATGAAATCACTGTAACTGACGCGAAGAAAATCGACAGAAGCTATGAAGCCGGCGACATGCTGCGCATCGACGTGACCCCGAAGAATTTCGGCCGCGTGGCTGCGCAGAGTGCAAAGCAGGTGATGATCCAGAAGCTCCGCGAAGCAGAGAGAGGCTCCATTTATGATGAATTCTCCGGCCGCGAAGGCGATGTGATCACCGGCGTGGTGAAGTGGAATGAATCCCGCACCATTTTCGTGGACTTGGGCCGCGTAGAAGGCATCCTGCCTTTCGCTGAACAGATCGAAGGCGAAGAATTCCAGCCCAATGATAAAATCAAATGCTATGTCCTGGAAGTCAGAAAGACAACCAAGGGACCGGAAATCATTCTGTCCCGCACCCATCCGGGACTTTTGAAGAGACTCTTCGAACTGGAGGTTCCGGAAATTTATAGCGGCACCGTGGAAATCAAGAGCGTGGTCCGCGAAGCCGGCTCCCGTTCCAAGATCGCTGTGTATGCGATGGACCCCACCGTGGATCCCGTCGGCGCTTGCGTAGGACCCAAGGGCCAGCGCGTGCAGAATATCGTGAACGAACTTCATGAAGAAAAGATCGATATCGTTCGTTGGGATGAAGATCCGGCGATTTACATCGCCAATGCCCTCTCCCCGGCGAAGGTGGTTTCCGTTTCCGTATGGGAAGAAGAAAAATCCTCCTATGTCATTGTGCCGGACTACCAGCTGTCGCTGGCCATCGGCAAAGCCGGACAGAATGCCCGCCTCGCTGCTAAGCTCACCAATTGGAAGATCGACATCAAGAGCGAAAGCCAGGCCAATGAAGAAGGCTTCGGCGACGCAGTCGAAGAAGCAGATGACGATATCTTGGGAGATATCGCTTCCGACATCATGGGGGAGGAATCTAAGGAATGAAAGTAAAGAAGATCCCCATGCGCATGTGCGTAGGCTGCAAGGAGCTGAAGCCGAAGAAGGAGCTGCTCCGCATCGTAGCCCTGCCCACAGGCATGATCGAGCTGGATCGGACCGGCAAGAAATCGGGCCGCGGCGTGTATGTGTGCGATGACATCGAATGCTTCACCAAAGCCTTTAGCTCTCACGGATTGGAAAAATCCTTGAAGCGCCCGGTTTCCAAAGAGGTCTATGACGCGCTGAAGGAACAGATCGAGAATGGATGAAGCCGTATACAGGATGCTAGGGCTTTGTATGAGAGCAGGACGCCTGCTTTCAGGAAATGAGCAGGTAGCCGAGGGCTTGAAGAATATCAAAGCGCCGAAGCAATACCTTTTGATCATTACAGAAGACAGCTCCCCGCGGACAAAGGAAGAGTATAGGAGGGCTGCCGAGAGAGCCCATATTTCCTATAAAATCTTCGGCGAGAAGGACCGGCTGGGAAGTGCCCTGGGGAAGGGCGTACGCACCGCGGCCCTCATCGCAGACAAAGGATTTTCCAAAGCCATCGCAGAGAAAATCGACAAGGCTTTGGAAATAAAAAATAAGGAATAACCGCTGAAGCGGCATGAAATAGAAAAGTTGGGAGGCTGCTTATGCAGAAAAAGAAATACAGAGTATATGAACTTGCCAAGGAATTTGGCAAGACCGATAAAGAAGTCATTGAAACTTTGAAGACCAACCACATCGACGTGACGAACCGTCTCTCCGGCGTGGATGACAATGGGAAATCTATCCTGGCCCGCGCTTTCGCAGCCCAGAAGAAACCGGCCAAGCGCCCGGCTATGCGTACCGTCCGCTTCGACCAGGGCGGCAAAGGCCAGAGCGGCCAGCGCCAGTCCTACTCCTCCTACTCCACTGAAGACGTGAAGGTAGAAGCTCCAAAGGCTGCTCCCGCTCCGGCTCCGAAGGCTGAAGCACCGAAAGTAGAAACGCCAAAGGTAGAAGCTCCTAAAGCGGAAGCACCAAAGACCGAAGCTCCGAAAGCAGCTCCGAAGACCGACAGACCCCAGAGAAGAGAGGACCGTCCATCGGATAGAAATAGAACCGCTCGCCCCCAGGGTGACCGTCCGCAGGGCGACCGCCGTGATGGAAATAGAAATGGCCAGGGCCCGAGAGGTGATCGTTTCCGTAGCGATAGACCACAGGGGGACAGACCGCAGGGCGACCGCCGTGATGGAAATAGAAATGGTCAGGGCCCAAGAGGCGATCGTTTCCGTAGCGATAGACCACAGGGAGATAGACCACAGGGCGATCGCCGCGATGGAAATAGAAATGGCCAGGGCCCAAGAAACGATCGTTTCAGAAGCGATCGTCCCCAGGGAGATAGACCGCAGGGCGATCGCCGTCCTATGGGCGACCGCCGTCCCATGGGCGACCGTCCGAATCAGAATAGAACCGACCGCCCGCAGCGCCCGCAGGCTCCCCAGGCATCGGAACCGATCCTGGACGAAACCGCGCAGAAGCCGACTTCCAGAAGAGCAGAGAAGCCGGTAAAGAAGACCAAGAAGGATTGGGAAAGAAGCCGCAAGGAAAAGGAAAGCGGTTCTTTGATGGCGCGCTCCTTGAGCCAGACCAAGAAGAAGAAACACACCGCCGACAAGAAGCAGGCTGCATATCCGACAGAAGTAGAGCTCCCGCCGAGCGTTACCGTCAAGGAATTGGCAGACCTCTTCGGCCGCGAAGTGTCTGAAATCATTAAACAGCTCATGATGGACGGCGTCATGGCCACTATCAACCAGAACCTGGACCGCGACACCATCGAGATCCTGGCTGAAGAATTCGGCGTCACCTTGATCGAAGCCGAAGCAGCAGAAGATCCGACCGAATACATTCCGGAAGAAGACGATCCACGTTTCCTGAAAGACAGACCGGCAGTCGTTACCATCATGGGTCACGTTGACCATGGTAAGACCACCCTGCTCGATGCCCTTCGCCAGACCAATGTGGCCCTCCACGAAGCCGGCGGTATCACCCAGCGCATCGGTGCGTACCAGATCCGCTACAAAGGACACAAGATCACATTCCTCGACACCCCGGGCCACGAAGCCTTCACCGCTATGCGTTCCCGCGGTGCGCAGCTCACCGATATTGCAGTCCTCATCGTAGCAGCTGATGACGGTGTCATGCCACAGACCATCGAAGCTATCCACCACGCCAAGAATGCCGGCGTGCCCATCATGGTAGCTATCAATAAGATCGATAAACCCGGCGCAAACCCGGACCGCATCAAGGAAGAACTTTCCAAAGAAGGCCTCCTCTGCGAAGAATGGGGCGGCGATGTCATCATGACTCCGATTTCCGCGAAGAAGAAAGTGGGCCTCGATGACCTCCTGGAAAATATCCTCCTGGTCGCTGAAGTGCAGGAACTCAAAGCCAACCCGAACCGCGAAGCCTACGGCGTCGTCGTCGAAGCACAGCTCGACAAAGGCAGAGGCCCGGTCATGAGCGTCCTGGTACAGAATGGTACCCTCCATGTAGGCGACGGCATCCTGGCCGGCAAGTGCTGGGGCCGCGTCCGCGCCATGAATAACGAAAACGGCCGCAAGATGAAGAGCGCTGAACCTTCCGTCCCGGTAGAAATCCTGGGTATGGACAGCGTACCGTCTGCCGGCGATCACTTCTTCGTCATGGATGAAAGAAAGGCTAGAAATATCGCCGAAATCCGTGCATCCCGTGCGAAGGAAGAAGAACAGAGAAGCGTACAGAAAGTCACCCTGGACAACATCTTTGAAAAGATCAAAGAAGGCGAAATGAAGGAACTCGACATCATCATCAAAGCCGATGTACAGGGCTCTGTCGAAGCTTTGGTACAGTCCCTCCAGGGCATCAAGAGCGACGAAGTGCGTATTTCCATCGTCCACTCTGCTGTCGGTGCCATCAACGAATCCGACGTGATGCTCGCTTCTGCATCCAATGCACTCATCATCGGCTTCAATGTCCGTCCGGATGCCAATGCCCGTGCTATGGCTGAAAAAGACGGCGTCGATGTACGCCTCTACCGCGTCATTTATGACTGCATCGATGACGTGAAGGCCGCTATGGCCGGCATGCTTTCCCCAACCATCCGCGAAGTGGTCCTGGGCCATGCAGAAATCCGCCAGGTCATCCACACACCGAAGATCATCGTTGCCGGCTCCTACGTACAGGACGGCAAGATCACCAGCAACTGCCAGCTCCGCCTCATCCGCGATGGCATCGTCATCCACGAAGGCAAGATCGCATCCCTGCGTCGCTTCAAGGATGACGTGAAAGAAGTGGCAGCCGGCTTCGAATGCGGCATCGCCATCGACAGCTACCGCGACGTCAAAGAAGGCGACCAGATCGAATCCTTCGAACTGAAAGAAGAAGCAGCTGAACTGAAATAAGAAATGAGTGATCAGTGATTAGTGATCCGTGATCAGGGCGCGAGTCCCTGCTATCGCACCAGTCCTCTGATCCTTGGTTTCATGCATATAAAACCGTCTGCCTTGTACAATTTCATAAAGGCGGGCGGTTTTATTTTTAGTTAGGAGTGAGGAGTTAGGAGTGAGAAGTGAAGGTGCGCCGCATCAAATGGGAAAGCGGCGCGAGTTTTTCAAACAAGGAAAACGCATTTAACTGCTTCCCCACTACCGTGAACCGTTTACCGTGTAACCGTTTACCGGCTCTTTTACCGATGACGAGCCATGGAGCAATAGGCCTTCTGT
>CAVEMF010000127.1:0-5783 GCA_963616715.1 Ruminococcus bromii
AATCGCGTGGCTATCCACTGGCAGCTTCCCTCGGACTATGGGGAAATATTCACAGCGATCCCGATTTCTATTTCTGAAAATATCACAGAAGGCGTTTATGAAATCCCGGTAACTTTGACGGCGGGGGAGGAGACGATAGATAAATCGATTTCCTTCACGGTCTCGACGGTGGAAGTAGAAAAGGATAAGAAGCAGGCGGCGCACAACTCCTGGTACGTGCAGTCGGTGGTGCTGCCGGTGAATGCCGACGGCGAGCGAGACAGCCGAGAGGAGAAGGAGACGCTGGTGGTGCCGGACGTGACCCTCGAGAATATGAAGAATCGCTTGACCGGCGGCCGCGGCGTGGACTGGGAGGGGCTCCTCGCAAAACCCAATAGCTATCTCCTCTTGGATATGAGAAATCCGAAGAAGGATGTGCGGACCATCCATTTCCGGGCGGAATTGGTGGACCGGGAGAGCGGCGAGGCGCGGCCGGGGCTCATAGCAGCCGCGGAGGATGGCGCGGTGGATCTCGAGAGCCGCGCCACGGAGGCGGCATTGTCTCTTAATGGCAATAAGATACAGACGGCGGTGGTGCCGCTCTATGTGAATCCTTTTGCTTTGGCGGAAGGCGAGTACACGCTCCGCATGACGCTTTATGATGGCGCGTCGGAGAGGGTGATGGAGACGCCGCTCCATGTGGTGAAGAAGCGGAGCGTGGGACTGGTGACGCTCGCCTTTGCGGGGGCTTCGCTCCTCCTGGTGCTCCTCTCCATCGGGCCACTGAAGCGCTGCATCCTTTCCATCGGTGCAAAGGGAGACATCACGGTGTCTCTCTTTGCGGCCATGGCTTTCGGCGGCGTGGTGGTGCCGGTGACGCTTTTGGGTGATTTCCTTCACGTGCTCCTGGGCCCTTTCTCCGGGCTGGTGACGGGACTTCTCTCGGGGGTGGTGCAGTATTTGCTCCTGGTGGCGCTGCTCATTCTTTTCCGGCGGCCCGGGGTGGCGGCGCTTTTTTTCCTTATGCGCTGGATGCTCTCGGCGGTGCTCTTCGGTCGCGTGACGCCGGTGGGGATTTTGATTTGCGCCGTGTCCATCGTCATCATCGAGGCGGCGCTTGCTATTTCCGGTTTCTACAAAAAGAAAGAGCTCACGGCGCCTTATGCCATGGGGATCTGTCTCCTCATGGGCGTGGCCGACGCTATCATTACATTTATCAATATGGAGCAGCTCATGCTTTTCTATCGCTTGTACTATGCGGACTGGTTCATCGCGCTGTACATGATCCTAAATGGGCTCCTCTATAGTTCTTTGGGCAGCTGGATGGGCTACCGCATGGGGAGCCGGCTGAAGCAGGTGATGGGATCATGATACTGGAAATCAAAGACCTTTCGTGCCGCTACCTGTCGCGCAAGCGGGAAACTTTGTCTCATGTGAACCTGTCCATGGCGGAGGGGGAAATGGTGCTTCTCGCCGGCCGCTCGGGCTGCGGGAAATCGACGCTCATCAAGTCCATCACCGGGCTCCTCGAAAAAGGAGAGTCGGAGCTTACAGGGCGTATCCTCCTGGATGGGCGGGACGTCTCTCGCATGACGGCGGAGGAAATCGGAGTCCTGGCAGGGACAGTGTACCAGACGCCGGATGATCAGCTTTTCGCTATGACCGTGGGCGACGAAGTGGGCTTTGCGCTGGAAAATCGCGGCGAGCCGGCAGACATCATCGCAAAAGAAGTAGCCACGGCGCTTGAAAAGACGGGCCTTTCCGGCATGGAGGAGCGGAGCATCCACGCTCTCTCCGGCGGCCAGCGCCAACGCCTCGCCTTGGCGTCCATCTTGGTGACTCATCCGAAGCTTCTTATCCTGGACGAACCGGTGAGCCAGATGAATCCCAAGGGCGTCAAGGATTTCCTGGAACTTCTGGTTTCCTTAAATCGCAAAGACCACATGACTATCCTCGTCGTAGAGCATCGGGTGAACGAGCTGGCCCGCTATTTCCCGCGCCTTTGCTGCATGTATGAAGGAAAAATCATCTATGACGGCGCCACGGTGGATGCCTGGAAAGCGCTGGGGGATACGGAGGCTTACGGCCTTCGCGAGCCGCAAGCGGTGAAGCTCTCGCGGCTCCTGGGGCTCTCGCATCTCTCGGGCCACGCGCGGATCGCCGCTGAGGAAATCAAAAAAGCGGGGATCCTATTTCGTCGGGAAATCCCGCGGGAGAAGAAGGCGGAAAGTGGGGACATCCTCCTTGCCACCAAGGGCCTCCGCTATACCTATAGCGGCGCGAAGAAGGAGACGCTTCACGGCCTGTCCTTTACCATCCGCAGGGGCACGATCAACGCGCTCATGGGATATAACGGCGCCGGGAAATCGACGCTCATGAACTTGCTCTCGGGGCTGGATACGCCGACAGAGGGAGAAATCCTGCTTCTCGGGAAACCGGCATATCGCCAGCGCCACCACATCGGTTACATGCGCCAGGAGGCGGATCTCATGCTCCTCACCGACACGGTGAGAGAGGAGCTGACGTGGAACAACAAAACTATCACGGAGGAGGAGCTGGACGCGCTGATGCGACGGCTTCATGTGCGGCACTATCGGAATGATTTTCCCCTCGCCCTCTCGAAGGGCCAGCGGCTCCGCGTGGTGCTTGGGGCCATGCTGGCGCGGAAGGACAATGACCTTCTGCTCTTGGACGAACCCACCACGGGGCAGGACCAGAAAAGTCTCTCGGAAATCAAGGAGCTCCTGCGCTTTGCGGCGAAGGAGGGGCGGACGATTTTCTTCTGCACCCACGACATCGAGCTGGCCAGCGAATTGGCGGATCAGGTATTTCTCCTGAAAGAAGGCCGCTTCCTGGCCCATGGGCCGACGCATGAAATCTTCAGCAATCACCGCCTCATGGAGGAAGGGGGACTCTCGATCCCGCCGATGGTGACGCTGTCGGAGCTCCTCGGCATCGAGCCTTGTATTTCCGTGAAAGAGGTGATGGATCATGTCCTTTAGGCAGCTATGGGAGGGGGGCGACGGCCACTCTTTCTTAACGGAGCTGGACGGGCGCACGAAGCTCACCTTCCTCTTCGCTTATGCACTGATGATGATCATCGTGGATAATGGGCGGACGCTCTTCCTCCTTTTCACGCTGACTTTGGTCTTTCATCTGCTGGCCAGGACGCCTTTCTATAAGTGGCGGGTGCTGGCGATCTTTATCCTTCTGGGCCTGTGGGGGTCCATCGCGAGCCAAGCGCTTTTCTTTGCGCAAAATCCCAGGACGCCGCTCTTGATGCTGATTTCGCCGGATTTTCCCATCTTGGGAAATCTGACCGGTGGGCTGTATATTTATAGAGAAGGCATCATTTACGGCGCCATCCAGGGCATGCGCACGGTGTCCATGATCACCTTGGGCCTTTTGGTGTGCTGGACCAGCGACCCCCGGCAGCTTTTGAAGGGGCTCACGTCTTGGAATATGTCGCCCCAGGCGGCTTTCATGCTGGTGACAGCGATCCGCTTCTTCCCGGTCCTGGCGGCGGAAGCGGGGGAAGTCATGGTGGCGCTGCAGCTCCGAAGCGGCAGCGAAAAGGGCCGCCACCAGGTGCTGACCCATATCCCGCACATGGTGAAGCCGCTGCTGGCCCGTTGCCTGCGTCGGTCCTCTACCCTGGCACTCTCAGTCACCAGCCGCGGGCTTTTCCTGGCAAAAGGAAAAGAAGCGGAGCCATGGAAATGGAGAGAAAAGGGCGTGTGTCTCCTATTTCTCCTCTTCACCCTTTCCTGCGGCGCCGGCAAAATCCTCTACGCCCTTTCGCAGGAGGGGTTCTACTATGGGAGTCTGAGAGTGGTGTACGATGTGGTGCGGGGGTATCTGTAGGGGTTTAGTGGTCGGTGGTCGGTAGTCGGTAGTCGGTTCGTATTCTAAAAGGGCGAAGCCTTTCCTATTAAACCCTCTTCCTCTGGAAGGGGGAGGGCCCGAAGGGCGGGGGTTGGTAGCCTGAGCAGCTGCTTCCTCGCCTAACCCCCCTGCCCCCCTTCCGGAGGAAGGGGGTAAAAGCGATGAATGGGGCTAGCGTCAAATGCGCCCCGACTACTGACCACCGACTACCGACTACCCGCTATCTACCAGGTAGTAACTACTTCCTCTCCCATTCCTTAAAACTGAAATCGAGGCATTTCATGCGACAATGTAAAACGATTCTTATATTTCTCCTCCTGGCCCTCACTTGGATCGCGCTTTTTTACTTGACCGGGAGCCGGACGCCTTGGCAGATGTTTGCTTCCAATGAGTCCGGGGCGGCGCATACGATTTCCTTGGGCGACATGGCCGGGCGGCAGTACGACCGTATGGGCTTTGATGGCGGCGAGGTGCGGTATGTGAAGTCCGACAAGGGCTGGCTGGTGGGCACGGTGAATGGGGAGCTGATCCACTTTGACGAGGGCGGCGAGGGGCTGTGGCGCCACTCGGTGGGCGGCGGGCAGATTCGCGGCATCGCGGTTTCTCAGGATGAAAAGGTGGTCTACATCGGCGAGAAAAGTCCTGACGGCCGCCTCTACGCCATGGATGTGAAGAATGGAGATATTCTGTGGCAGTTCGACGGCGCGTCGGTCTTGGGCTACGAGGCGGATATCCAGGCGGAGCCCACGGCGATTCATATTTCTACAGACAAAGCGGGGAACGCCTACGTGGTCTTTTACCGCTACACGCTGGACAGTGAAGGGAAGCGGAGCTACCTCTCTCGCATCATTTCCTTCGCCCCCGATGGCAGCGAGCGCTGGCGTTATCCGCGGGAAGGAAATATGGATGTGTGGGTGAATTGCGGCGATGTGACGGACGCCACCGGCCGCTTTGCCTTTGCGACGGCGAATTACGATAAAGATAAAGAAAAGAAAGCCACCTTCCGCTATCGGGACAATGTGTATGTGCTGGATAGCACGAGCGGCGAGCTGATCCATGCCATAGAAATCCCGCCGGTGGAACGCTTTGGCACCACGACGATCCGAAATGGCCTCTCTTACTCGGCGGACGGCGAGCATCTGGTGGCCATGGCCAGCGACGGACGGGGCTTCTTCATGGATAAGGATGGACATATAGAGTGGGAGCGCACGATTTCCAAAGTCACGGAGGTGGGCGGCAGCTGGTACTTCGCCGCCGGCCGCGATGCGCTCTTTGATGGCGACTTGGTGCTCTTTGCTACCATCAATACCTTCAATCGGGAGAATTGGCAGCTCCCCGCGCCGGTGCTCCATCCTTCGGGAAATAGCCTTTTTGCATTCAAGAAAGATGGCACCTATCTCTTCCGATACACGGCGCCGGCGGAAATCGAGGAGACCGCAGTGGGCGGCGGCGTGGCGGCTCTCGCGGTGGGGCGGAATGTACGAAATCACGACTACAAAGCCCACGGCGTCTCGGTGGTGAGCCTCACGGACGGCACCTTGCTCAATGAGTACCACACCGCCGGCCCCCTGCAGACCCTGGCCATCTCCGACGACGGCCACCACATCGCCGGCATCGAGCTCCCCGCCGTCACGCCGGAAGGAAATCTCATCGGGGCGTATAGGCTGCATGTATGGGAGAGATAGTGGTTTAGTGATCAGGGGTCAGTGATTAGTGATTAGTAATCGGTGGTCGGTAGTCAGTAGTCGGGACGTATTTGACTGCTCAGTCAGATGCGATAAGCCCTCTTTTCTGATGGGGCTGAAAATGCTATTAAGCCAAGAAATTTATGCTGAGGGGTTGTATAAAGTTGTTCCTCTGGCCTTACATGAGTAGACCCTTGGAGAAGGGTCGCGCAAAGCGCCGGATAGAAATGCGCC
>CAVEMF010000128.1:0-5754 GCA_963616715.1 Ruminococcus bromii
AATAAAAATTCAAGAATGATTTTTGAAAACGATTTAATCAGCGCTTCCCTAGCGATTAAGTAGTAGGTAGTCGGGACGTACTTACTTGCTTCTCCACTACCGTTATCCGTTTACCGTACAACCGTTCACCGTGCGTACTGACGATAGCGAGCCAAGGAGCAATAAGCTCTTATGAGAAGGTGTATCGCTTCTTGGCTTGCCAATAGTAAAAGAGCCGGAGGGCGGTTACACGGTGAACGGTTCACGGTAGTGAGGCAGCAGTCAAATGCGTCCCTGATCACTGATTACTGATCACTGATTACTAAACCGATAGCGTAAATATTTCCACAAGGCATCACCCGCTCTGCGGGCACCCTCTTCTGAGAAGAGGGCAAGGCGACAATGACGCTACAGTCAAACGCGTCCTGATCACTAATCACTAATCACTGATCACTAAATCACTACCGTTTTCCACAATCCCCCCTTGACAGAAGTAAAAATCCGTATTATCATGGGTTCAACCAAATAAACAAACCGTTGAAGCGGAGATAAAAACAGTACGTGCACTTACAGGGAGTCGGGGCAATGAGAAGCCGGCAGAACGCAGATTGTTAAATGGACCGCTGAGGGCGCAGTGAAAAGATTTCTTAGTAGCTAGCGACGTCGGGCATACGTCAGTTGCCGGAGATATGTTGGTATCTCGCTAAGAGCAGGGGTCATGCCCTGAAGCAAGGTGGCACCGCGGAAATAGTATCCGTCCTTGACAAGTATTTGTCAGGGACGGATTTTTTATTTGCCTCCCTGAAGAAAAAATGGAGGAAAGAAAAATGATTAAAGAAGCTATCCAGAAAATCGTGAGAAAAGGAGATCTCTCCTACGAGGAAGCCTACGAAGTGATGAATGAAATCATGGACGGCAAGACCACAGCCACCCAGAACGCGGCGTTCCTTGCGGCGCTCTCCACCAAGAGCACCCGGGCGGAAACCATCGATGAGATCTCCGGCTGCGCCGCTGCCATGAGAGAGCACGCGACGCCGGTAGCGCACCCGGGCATGCAGGTCCTGGAAATCGTTGGCACCGGCGGCGACGGGTCGAATAGCTTCAATATTTCCACTACCTCCGCCTTTGTCATCGCTGCCGCCGGCGTGAAGGTGGCCAAGCATGGCAACCGCGCCGCTTCCTCCAAGTCCGGCACCGCGGACGTGCAGGAAGCGCTGGGCGTAAACATCGCCCAGGACCCGGCGAAAGCTCTGGAACTTTTGGACAAGGTGGGCTTCTGCTTCCTCTTCGCCCAGAAATATCATGCGGCTATGAAATATGTGGGACCCATCCGCAAAGAGCTGGGCTTCCGCACGGTCTTCAATATCCTGGGGCCGCTCACAAACCCGGCGAACCCGGACTTCTTCCTCCTGGGCGTTTACGACGGCTATCTGGTAGAACCGGTGGCCAAAGTCTTGGACAAGCTGGGTGTAAAGAATGCGCTGGTGGTTTACGGCGAAGACCACTTGGATGAAGTTTCTCCATCGGCGCCGACTCTGGTGTGCGAGCTCAAGAATGGCTACTACCGCACCACCAAGATTTGCCCCGAGGACTTCGGCCTCGCTCGCGGGCAGAAGGAAGAACTGGTGGGCGGCACGGCGGAAGAGAATGCAGAAATTACCAAGGGCATCCTCACCGGAAAAATCCAGGGAACCAAGAGAAATGCAGTGCTCCTCAATGCAGGCCTCGCCCTCTACGCAGCCCAGGCGGTCCCCACCATGGCGGACGGCATCGCGAAAGCGGCTGAGATGATCGACAGCGGCGCGGCTTATAAGAAGATGGAAGCATACATCGCATTGTCCAACCAGTGAGGGCCTTATGATTCTTGATGACATTGCAGCAGAGACGAGAAGGCGGCTCACGGCGTTGAAGGAGAGCGGCTACTATGGAAAAATCCATGAAGCCATGAAGGATTTCACCCCGAGAGAAGACGACCTTTTTTATAGAAATCTGGCAAAACCCGGGCTCTCTCTCATCTGCGAACTCAAAAAAGCATCGCCCTCGAAGGGGACTATCAGCGAAGATTTCCCTTTCGAGAAAATCGCAAAGGAATACGAAGCGGCCGGGGCGTCGGCGATTTCCTGCCTCACCGAACCGAAATGGTTCAAGGGAGACATCGAGTACTTAAAGACCGTAGCCAAGGAAGTACACATCCCGGTGCTTCGGAAAGACTTCATCGTAGACCCTTGCCAAATCGAAGAGGCGGCTCTGGCGGGGGCATCTGCCATCCTTCTCATCGCGGCGATCCTCACCGATGAGGAAATACGAAACTTCTACCAATGCGCTAGAGGCCTGGGGCTTGGGGTCCTGGCCGAAGCTCATGACGAGAAAGAAATGGAGCGCATGCTAAAGGCCGGCTGCCGCATCGTAGGCGTGAATAATAGGGACCTTCGGGACTTCACCATAAAGCTCGAAACCACCGAGCGCCTGGCGCGGCTTGTACCCGATGACCACATCCTCGTTTCTGAAAGCGGCATGATGTCGGTGGACGTAGTGAGACGCATGAGAGAAGCCGGCGCCGACGCCGTCCTCATCGGCGAGATGCTGATGAAGGCGGAGGATCGGATGGCACTTTTGAGACAGTTAATCGGTGATAACCGGGGATAAGGAGCGAATGGGTTCAAGGTTCAGGGTTCAAGGTTCAAGGGGTGGTGCGGCGCACAAGTTAGGAAGCGCCGCAAGTTTGAAAAGTCAACGCATTTGCACGCTCCTATTTCAAAACTTGCGCCACTTTATGAATTGTGTGGCGTACCTTCCCCTGAACCCTGAACCTTGAACCCGGAACCCTTTACATATGCATATAGCTCAAACTTATATAAACATACAAGGAGAATATACCTATGATTACTCGATTTGGTGAATTTGGCGGGCAGTACATTCCGGAAGTACTGATGAATGAAGTAGAAAGAGTGCAGAAAGCATTCGAAGAATGTAAGAACGACAGAGCTTTTCAGGACGAGCTGAGAAATCTCTATGTGAACTACACCGGCCGTCCGTCCATGCTTTACGAAGCACTGAACATGGAAAAGGATCTCGGCGGGCCTCGTATTTTCCTAAAGCGCGAAGACCTCAACCATACCGGTGCGCACAAGATCAATAACTGCATCGGCCAGGCGCTCCTTGCCAAACGCATGGGCAAGACCCGCATCATCGCAGAAACCGGCGCCGGTCAGCACGGCGTGGCGGCGGCTACCATCGCAGCCCTCTTCGGCATGGAGTGCGAAGTATTCATGGGCGAAATCGATACCGAGCGCCAGGCTCTCAACGTATATCGCATGAAGCTTCTCGGCGCGAAGGTGAATGTGGTGAAATCAGGCTCCCGCGTCCTCAAGGACGCCGTGAATGCAGCCATGCAGGAATGGAGCCGCCGCTGCGATGACACCCACTACGTCATCGGCTCCACCACCGGCCCGGCACCGTTCCCGGAAATGGTCCGCTATTTCCAGAGCTGCATCGGCCGCGAAGCCCGCGCCCAGGTCTTGGAACGCACCGGCCGCCTGCCCTCTAAGGTCTACGCTTGCGTAGGCGGCGGCAGCAACGCAGCCGGCACCTTCTACCCCTTCGTGCAGGACGCAGGCGTGGAGCTCATCGGCTGCGAAGCCGGCGGCAAAGGCATCGACACCCCCTACCATGCAGCTACGGTGAACCGCGGACGCCTGGGCGTTTTCCACGGCATGAAATCTCTCTTCTGCCAGGACGATGATGGAAATATCACCGAAGTGTACTCCATTTCCGCCGGCCTCGACTACCCGGGCGTCAGCCCCGAGCATGCGTATCTGAACTCCATCGGTCGCGCGCGCTTTATCGCCGTCACCGATGAAGAAGCGGTGCAGGCCTTCGAATACCTGGCCAAGACCGAAGGCATCATCTGCGCCATCGAATCCGCCCACGCCGTAGCCGGCGTCCTTCGCGAAGTGAAGGATATGGATAAAGACGACATCGTAGTCATCACCCTCTCCGGCCGAGGCGACAAAGACGTAGCCGCTATCGCAAGATATCGGGGAGAGGATATTCATGATTAACCTCTATCTAACCCCCTTCCTCTGGAAGGGGGAGGGCCCGAAGGGCGGGGGTTGGCTTAACTACCTGCTTCCGCGCCCAACCCCCCTGCCCCCCTTCCGGAGGAAGGGGGTAAAAGAAGAACTTACACCAAGGAGAAAACCAACATGAGCCATACAGCAAAAGCATTTGAAAATGGGAAGGCTTTGATCGCCTTTTTGACCGCCGGGGTGCCTTCTTTGGAAGACTCGGTGAAGTACGTATTGGAAATGGAGAAGGCCGGCGCCACCTTGATCGAGATCGGTGTGCCCTTCTCGGATCCCATCGCCGATGGGCCGGTGATCATGGAAGCCGATGTGAAAGCGCTGGAGAATCACATCCACCTGCCGCAGGTCATGGAGCTGGTGAAGACCCTCCGCACGAAGACACAGATCCCCATCGTGCTCCTCACCTATTACAACCCGGTCTTCAACTATCCGGCGGCTCGTTTCTTTGAAGAAGCCAAAGAAATCGGCATCGATGGCGTCATCATCCCGGACCTTCCCCACGAAGAGCAGAAGGAAATCCGGCCACTGGCTGATGCCAATGGCGTAGACATCATCCAGATGGTAGCGCCCACTTCGGAAGAACGCATCCGCGCCAATGTGAAAGAAGCCACCGGCTTCGTCTATGTCGTCTCCTCCATGGGCGTCACCGGCATGCGTTCCTCCATCCAGACAAACCTGGAAGACATCATCCGCGTGGTGAAAGAAACTACCGACACCCCGGTAGCCATTGGCTTTGGCATCCACACCCCCGAGCAGGCGGGCAAGATGGCAAAGCTGGCTGATGGCGTCATCACCGGCAGCGGCGTGGTGGACATCATCAACAAAAATGGCAAAGACGCAGCACCAAAGCTCTCCGCCTACATCGCAGGACTCAAAGCCGGCATGGAAGAATAGTTTTATAAAAAAATCCGCAGCGCCTGTGCGCTGCGGATTTTTTGTGTCCCTCATAATCGGTAGTTGGTGGCCTTCGTGCGTTTTCCGCAGCGTGACCCTCTTCCTATGGAAGGGGGAGGGCCCGAAGGGCGGGGGTTGGCCGAAGAGACATGAGACAGTCAGAAATCAGAGGTCAGAACGTGGGGACCTGCTGCCTCATAGCTTTGAGCTAGGAGCTGGTAAGGTCGCCCCACGAGACGCCGGAAGGGATGGCAGCGCGGGAAGGCGGCTGATTCAGTGGGCAAGCTCAGGGCTGTTGCTGATAGATCCTTCGACTTCGCTCAGGATGACGTGCAGGGAACTGTTGAGTCAAATGTAAGACTAGTACGAATTATGCTAAGGCTTTATATCAAATGGTGACACCAGCCTTACAGGAGTAGACCCTTGGAGAAGGGTCGCGCGATAGCGCCGGATAGAAATGCGCCGAAGGCGCATAACCAGCACTAGTCCTAAGCATACTCATTGGCTCTATAGCTTTTCGCGCGTCATCCTGAGCGTAGCCCTCGGATCCATCCGCTGTAGCGTGAAGCGTGCCTACTGACTCTACAAAAGCTCCCAGCTCCTGGCTCCTCGCTATGACGAAGCAGCCAAACGCGTTCTCCCAGTCTCTCGTCTCATCGTCTCCCAGTCTCATCGTCTCACCGTCTCACAGTCTCACAGTCTCACAGTCTCGTCATCTCATTTTCTCTTTCTCTCGCTATCTCATTTCTGATACAATATTTCCAAGACACAGTAAGCAGAAAGGCGTGGGAAGAAT
>CAVEMF010000129.1:0-3193 GCA_963616715.1 Ruminococcus bromii
TACGGTGCATTTCTATCCGGCGCTATCGCGCGACCCTTCTCCAAGGGTCTACTCATGTAGGGCTAGGCTAACAAATTTATTCTTACCCTCAGCATAAATCTCTTAACTTAACAGCATTACTTCTCCAAGGGTCTACTTTCTTAAGGCTAAAGAAACAAACTTCCATTAACCTTTAGCATGAATTTCTCAACGTAATACCACTACTACTAAAATTCGCTGCCCAATGCAATCTGCCCTGCCAGCCGATCCACCAAGGCCTTCCCCACTTCGTCCTGGCTGCGATATTGGTAAATCACCCGCCACACCACATCGTTCTGTGTGAAAATATACTCCTTCACCGTAAGCGGCGTCTGCCGACCCTTCGCGTTTTCTGTGAAAGAGAAGGTGAGCTCATGGGCCTTCACGGCGCCCAAGGTGATTTCTTTCGCGTCGGATTTTACATTTGTCAGATTGGGATTGTTCTCCAGGATCCCTGCCGCCTGGGCCACCAAGATTTCCTCCGTAAGCCCTTCGGCCTTTTTATTTCCTGTCACCAGGAGCTGCATATTTCCATTATGCCCCTCGGCGTGCACCACCGCAGCATTTCGATCGCGCAGGTCCACCTGCTTGCCATCGGAAATCAACTCGAAAGGCGTAGCCACCGTGATGGTCACGCCATCGCAGTGGATGCGATTCTTCCCGAAGACAAATTGGTCCTCTATACTATGCCCGCAGCCGGCAGACAGCGAAACCGCGCCCACCAAAGCCAGGGAAATCAAACATTTCTTCCAAAGTTTCATATGATCAGTCCTTTTTTAGACAAGGGATAAGGGATAGGGGATAAGGGATAAGGCTTGCTCCGCTATTTCCTCAAATGGCCATTTTCTCACTATCTCAAACTCTTATCTTCTATTTCATCAAAATTTTCTCTATTATAGCATAGCAGGAAATCTCGGGATGAAAAATTTGGTATAATTTAGAAACAAGTCACGTGATTATGAGATTAACGCAAGCCCTCTTCTCTGAAGAAGGCAAATCGAGATAATCGCTAAACGCGTCCTTATCCCTGATCCCTTATCCCCTATCCCTTTATCCCCCGAAAGGACCCCACCATGCTACAACCCCTCATCGGCATCACCGCCGAATGGAATCCATTTCACGCGGGCCACGGAGCGATGATCCGTGAAATCAGATCGCTCTATCCCGAGACCCCCATCATCGCCATCATGAGCGGCGCTTTTGTGCAGCGCGGCGAGCCGGCGCTTTTTGATAAATGGACCCGCGCCCGCTGGGCCATCGAGAGCGGCATTGATGCGGTTTTCGAATTCCCCGCTCTCTACGCCCTCCAAAGCGCTGACCACTTCTCTGCCTGCGCCGTGGACCTGCTCGCTGCCCTAGGCGTTTCTCACGTCGCCTTCTCCACCGAGTCCCTCACGAAGGAAGACCTCACCACCGCCGCCCATTGGGCCGTGTCAGACGCATACGAAGCAGCGCTCCATGACTTCATTCAAAGCGGCGATACTTACGGCGAGGCAGCAAAGCGCACCATGGCCCTTTGCTCGGAGCGCTTGGCCGCCGAGTCCACAAGGCCCAATAACCTCTTGGGCCTTCGCTACACCGAGCGCATTTGCCGAAAGAACTATCCCATAGAGATCCTTCCTATCCACCGAGACATGGAGCACAATATTTCCGCCTCCGCCGCCCGAGAAGAGCTTCTTAGAAATAAGGAAACTGCGCTCCTTTCTGCTGCCCATAACGCAGAAGCAAAACTCCTGATGCAGGAAGGCCGCTACACCGACCCCGCCCGCTACGAAGACGCCTGCCTCCTCAAAAGCCGCATGCTTTCTCTCGCGGCCCTCTCCGCCTCCGGCCTTTTCACCGAAGGCTTAGAGCACAAGTGGTACAAAGAAAGCGAAAAGGAAACCTACAGCGCCATGATTTCCGCCATCAAGAGCAAGCGCTACCTCCATAGCAGCTTGAAACGCATCGGCGCCAAGCTGCTGCTAGGCGGAAATGGCCCCTCCGATTTCCTTGCCCCGCCCCCGCCATCCTACGCCCGCCTCCTGGCGCTTCGAAGAGAAAAAAGCTATCTCCTTAGAAATATGTCCCTTCCCCTCATCACCAGCGTCGCCCGCGCCATGAAAACACTTCCCGTATCTCCTTAGACATATGTCCCTTCCCCTCATCACCAGCGTCGCCCGCGCCATGAAAACACTTCCCGAAGAAGCCCGCGCCATGCTCACCATGGACCTCCACGCCCAGGACATCCAAAGCTGGTGCATGCATGCGCCAAGCACCAGGCAGGCTAGGAGGGATTTCTATACGTCCCCGGTGGTGGTTTAGTGATCAGTGGTCAGTGATCAGTGATCAGGCCGCACCTGGCTGCTTCCCCAATTTGCCTTCTTCTTTGAAGAAGGTGGCCGTAGGCCGGATGATGCTCCAGTAATTCGTGATCACTGACTGCTAAGGAAGCATGCAAAAAAGAGCCGCGAGAAATGAGACAATCATTTCTCGCGGCTCTTTTTATGCCAGAAGCCAAGCGCTCCATGTAAGCCAGCCGGTAATGAGGTCCTGATCACTGATCACCGATCACTGATCACTAAACCGATAGCGGCATTCCCCACTACTCTACAATCACATGGCCGCCTTCTTCTTCCTTCGGGAAGATCAGGTTCAGCACCAGGGCTACGATGAAGACCACAGCCACACAGTTTTCTGCAAAGACACTGCGGAAAAGGTCCGGGAAGATGTGGAAAATCTGCGGGGTCTGGGTGAAGCCGAGACCGATGGACAGGGAGAGGGCTGCGATGCTCATATTTCTTTGAGAGTAACCACATTCCCCCAGCATGCGAACACCAGAAACCACGATGGAGCCAAACATCATCAGTGTGCAGCCACCGAGGACCGAATCAGGCAGCGAAGCCAGGAGCGCTCCGAGGCCCGGAAAGAGGCCGGCCAGGATCATGATGGCCGCGCCGCAGCCGATGGCTTTGCGGTTTACCACTTTGGTCATGGCGATGAGGCCTACATTCTGACTGAAAGAAGTGATCGGAAGGCACCCAAAGAGGGAAGACAGCGAGCTGATGAATCCGTCTACCGCGATGGCGCCGGAAACTTCACGATTCTTCGGAGCACGGCCAAAGCCCATGGTAGCCAGTGCGCTGGTGTCCCCCAATGTTTCCGTAGCCGATACCAGGAAAATCAGGAAGAAAGA
>CAVEMF010000129.1:3458-5753 GCA_963616715.1 Ruminococcus bromii
GAATTGGCACCGATAGGAAGGAGCGAGAAACCGATAGCCGTCACCACCGAAGCGGAAACGATGGGCGGCACGAATTTACGCCACCAGGAAGCCCCGAGGCCCAGGATACCTTCCAGGATACCGCCTACCAGCGCAGCGCCAAGGACTGCACCGTAGCCATATTTCGTACCGATCACGCAAGCCACGGAAACGAAGGTGAAGCTGATGCCCATGACGATAGGAAGGCCACTGCCGAATCGCCAAATTGGGAAGAGCTGGAGCATAGAGCCGATGCCGGCGACGATCATGGCCGACTGTACCAAAGCCGCCGACTCCGCCGGATCCATTTTCACCGCGCCGGCCACGATGAGGATCGGTGCGATATTGGAAACAAACATGGCGAGTACATGCTGCAAGCCAAAGGGGATAGCTTTTCTGACGGAAATTTTCCCGTCGGTTTCGTAAATGGGATCCTTAGCCACGATTGCCTCCTTAGCGGAATGTAATGGTGCCGGATTCAGCATCCATGGCTTCGATGATGGCCAAAGACTTCACATCTACCCCGGAAGCGCGGAGCTCATCGCCGCCTCCCTGGAATCCCTTCTCGATGCAAATGCCCACGCCTTCGACGATGCCGCCGGCCTGGTTCACCAGGTCGATGAGGCCCTGCACGGCGCAGCCATTGGCCAGGAAATCATCCATAATGAGCACGTGTTCCCCGGGATTCAAATATTTCTTCGAAGCCACCACGTGATTCACTTTGTTATGGGTGAAAGATTTTACTTCTGTAGCAAACACATCTTTATCCATGTTGCTGCCGGCAGATTTCTTTGCAAAAAGGACCGGCACATCGAAATAGATGGCCGTGAGGCAAGCAATGCCAATGCCCGATGCTTCGATGGTCAGGATCTTATCCACCTGGCGATCGCCGAATAATTTTTTAAACTCCTTGCCCAGTTCGCTGATAAAAGGCACATCGATCTGGTGATTCAAAAAGCTGTCCACCTTCAAAACGTTCCCCGGTTTGATGACCCCATCTTTTAAGATTTTCTTCTGAAGCAAGTTCAATTCGCCCACGATATCCTCCTTATAGGAAATATATACACGCCTCTCCGGCTCCTAAAAAATATTCCTTACATTTTATCATGGATGACAAGCAGGTTCAATAGATTTGGTAGACGATAGTCAGTGGTTGGTAGTCGGTAGTCGGTAGTCGGTGGCCGGTGGTCAGAACATGAGAAGCAGCCAAAAGAAAAAAGCCCGAGGCTATTGCTTCGAGCTTTCTTATTTCTTTAAAACTTCACCTGATCCGCCAGGAAGGGAAGTCTAGGATCCGCGTTGAGATTTAATGGCGCATAGTCGCCGGCCTGGGCCATGTAGTAGCCGCGGCAGCCGATCATAGCGCCATTGTCTGTGCAGAGCACCGCATCGGGGCGGCACATGCGGACGCCGCGCTTGTCACATTCCTTTTGGAGTGCTTCGCGAAGGCCGCTATTGGCTGCCACGCCACCGGCGAGAGCAATGGTCTTGAGGCCTGTCACATCGAGAGCGCGCATAGCTTTCTCTACCAGCACATCCACTACCGCTTTCTGGAAGGAGGCGGCCACATCGTTCTGGTTGATTTCTTCCTTCTTCATTTTTGCCGTATTCAGGTAGTTGATTACCGCCGATTTTAAGCCGCTGAAGGAGAAATCGAAAGTGTCCTCTTTGCCAAGACCCATAGGGAAATGGATGGCATTCGGATTTCCTTCCTTCGCCAGCTTATCGATATGAGGACCACCGGGATAGGGATAACCCATGACGCGGGCGATCTTGTCGAAGGCTTCGCCGGCTGCATCATCGCGGGTCTGGCCCAAGAGCTGGAAGGTATTGTAATCCTTCACGATGACAATCATCGTGTGGCCGCCGGATACCACGAGGGAAAGGAATGGCGGCTCCAGGTCGGGATACTGCAGAAGGTTTGCAAAGATGTGGCCTTCCATGTGATTCACTGCGATGAGAGGCTTTCCCAGCGCCCAAGCGGCGGATTTCGCTGCCGCCACGCCCACAAGGAGCGCCCCCACGAGGCCCGGCCCCTGGGTCACGGCGATGGCGTCCACGTCCTGCCAAGTGCAGCCCGCTTCTTCCAGTGCTTCGATGGCCACCGGAAGTACATCTTCGATATGGTGGCGAGATGCGATTTCCGGCACCACGCCGCCGAATTTCTTATGAATCGGCACTTGCGTGGAAATCACGTCGGACAGGATATGCCGCCCATCCTCGATGACCGCGCAGGACGTCTCGTCGCAGCTCGATTCAAATGCTAATATTTTCATA
>CAVEMF010000130.1:0-5741 GCA_963616715.1 Ruminococcus bromii
GCGCGTTTGGCTGCTGGCTCAGTGTACCGGTGGACCGTTTACGCAATAGAGTCCCGCGGATTCATCGTGCCAACTGGCATGCTTGCGGCTATCGGTGATAGATCCTTCGACTTCGCTCAGGATGACAAGCATGGAAGGCTGCGGTGGCGATGGGCATGCTTAGGGCTAGTGCGAGCCAACCTCCGCGGCCAAGGCCGTTTCCCTCCTTCCAGAGGAAGGAGGTCACATTGTGGAAGAAGGCTTAGTAAAAAAGCGCCTCTGGTGGCTATGCATCAGAGGCGCTTTTCTTAGGAGAGCTTCCAAACTTTGGAAATCGGTTTATTGATGTAGTTCTTGGTGTCATGAAGGTCGCCGTCTAAGAGGCAGGTGGCCCAGCCTTCTCCTAGGCGGAGGATGTAGCCGCCTTTGGGATGGGCCGCAGCGAAATCTTTCACTTTGGTGGATGTGCCGTAGATGGACGTGCTGCTGCCGGGGTAGCGACGCTCGATGTATTTGAAGACTGTATATTCTTCCTGGGGATTCGCGGATAGGTCCAGGGCTTCGCGGCACATGTCCATGTAGATGTCTTCCCAGGAACGATTTTCCAGAATGGCGATGGCGCGGATGTAGCTGTCCTGGCTGCCGCGGTCTACGGGGCTGGGATTGTGGTAATGGAAGGGCATATTCTTTTCTCCTTTTTTATGATGGTGAGTTAGAAGTTAGGGTGCGAGATTTAGGGATAGGGGATAGGGGATAAGGGAAAAGGCGTTCTTCACAGAAGTGAGGAGCGAGGAGTGAGGAGTGGAGGTGCGGCGCACAAATTAGGAAGCGCCGCAAATTTAAAAGGTAAGCGCATTTTCCTGCTGCCCCACTACCGTTATCCGTTTACCGTGTAACCGTTTACCGACCCTTTTACTGATAACGAGCCATGGAGCGATATACGTTCCTACATAGAAGCTTATCACTTCACGGCGCGCTACCATTACTACGCATAGTGAACGGTTATACGGTAAACGGTTCACGGATGTGGAGAAGCCGGCAAATGGGTTTATCATTTACAAAACCCACGCCGCTTTTTAATTTGACGCGGCGCACCACCACTCCTCACTCCTAACTCCTAACTTTTCTGGTCATCACCCGCCCTACGGGCACCCTCTTCAAGGAAGAGGGCTTGAGACACGCTCCTATTCTTCCCGCCAAGCCACTTCTTTTTTATAGTCTTCAAAAAGTTTAGCGCCGGGGGTGACTTGCCAGGCTTCCATGACGGCTTCCCCGCCGCAGTCCCAGGTGTCGTAGATGGTGCCGTCGCGGACGCAGGTGACGTGCCACCATACGCGGACGATGAAGTTTCCTTTCGGGTGTTCTTTGGCGAAGCGGCGGACGGTCATATTTCCATCTTTCTTGAATTGGCCATTGACCTTCGGTGCTTTATAGACATATTCGCCGCCGATGGCTTCGATGTATTTACGAAATACGACGGGATAGTTCGGCATGGCGTGGGCGGTGAGGCCCAGCTGACAAAGTCCGGCGAAGACTTCTTCCCAAGGGCGGCTCGTGGCGCCGGCGATGGCGCGGAAGACGCAGTCGTCTCCCCGAAGTTTCCTTGGATTTCTATTTTCGTATTCGTATGTCTTACATGCCTTGGCGGGCTTTTTGATCTGAATGACTTTGGCTGGTTTGTACATGGTGGCCTCCTTTTTCTTTGTGATTGTATTCTACCGCGTGGAATGGGCGGGATTTGGCATTTGCTTAGTGATCAGTAGTCAGTGATCAGTGATCAGGGCGCATTTGGCTGCTGACTCATTGTATCGGTAGATCGTCCAAGCAATAGAAATCACGCGGATGCGTCGTGGCAGTTAGCATGCTTGCGGCTATCGATAATAGATCCTTCGCTTCACTCAGGATGACTGGAGAGAGGGACCTAGGAGAAATAATTTTCCTTGCTACGCTAAGCAAAAACGCCTAACCGATAGAGGCTAGGCGTTTTTTGATAAAGTCAAACAGTTCTCTAGGCATCATCCGCCCTTCGGGCACCTTCTTCAAAGAAGAAGGCTTTGATACGCCTCCGTCTCGTAGGGCGAACTTACCAGCTCCAAGCCCCAAGCTCCTCGCTATGACGAAGCAGCCAACCGCGCCCTGATCACTAATCACTAATCACTGATCACTGATCACTAAACCGATAGCAGTCCCGTGCCCCTCACTTCACATCCACCTGCATGCCCATTTCCAGGTCCTTCGGCGGGTCGGTGATGATTTGGTCGCCTTCTTTGAGGCCGTCCATGATGAGGAGGAAGCCGCCGGTCTCGCTGGCTATGGCTACGGTCTTGATGTCCACGAGGCCGCTTTCGGTGACGACGGCCACGGCGTCATCGCCTATGAGAGCGCTCTTGGGGATCATATAGGAGGGGACGGTCTTGCCGCTGTCGATGCGGATGCTGTATTCGTTTCCGATGGTGATCTTGTCGTCAGCGTTGTCCACCTGCACTTTGTAGGCGGTGTATTTCTCGCCGTCGTCGTTTGGCTGTTTCTTGAGCTCGCCGTACCACAGGTCCTCACCGTCGCTTAGGGAGACGGTCAGGGTCTTGTCGTCTTTGGCGGCTTCCAGGAGTTCGTCCATCTTGGCCGGGATTTCCACGGTGGCACTGACGGGGCTATTCTGGCGAATCACAAGAGCCGCTTTGCCGGCCATGGCCATGTGGGTGTCGCCTAGGAAAATCTGAGAAATCACGCCACTGATGGGGGCGCGGACGGTGCAGGCGCCGATGAGTTGCTGCACCGAGCGAAGCGACGCTACGAGGCTCTCATCCACACTTCCGGAATGCGAAACAGCCGGTGCGCCCTGGCGGCCTTTGATGCGGTTGTACTCGGCCTGGGTGATGATGCCTTGCTTCAAAAGCGAGGCTTCCATGCTGTTATCCACCGGAGCGGCGTAGGAAACCGAAGCCGCTGCGGACTGGGAAATCTGTGCTTCCAGTGCCGCGGCCTGGGACTCGTACTGAGAGGAGTCTATCTGAAATAAGATATCCCCCGCTTCGACTACGGTGCCAATGTCGGGCGGATTCGTGACGAGGCCGCCGGACACCGAGGGGATCACCGGCGCCGCATGGAGCGCTTCGGCGGTGGCTTTCGTTTCTAGGGTAAAGGGCTCATTGGCCGCTTGGGCTTTCATCACGTGGACCGACGGTTTGCCGCAACCGGAAAGGAGCAGCGCCGCCGCCACGGAGAAAGCTGCGAGACAGCCCATCCATTTTTTCATGATGTACCTTCTTCTTTGGGAAATACAATTCTTCTCTCTTCTATGAGTATAGTATAGCATTTTAGAGAGGGAAAGTTAAATGACAGGAGAAATAGGAAACACTTCCCAAAGTGAGGAGTTAGGAGGGAGGAGTGAGGAGTGGTGGCGCGGCGCACAAATTAAGAAGCGCCGCAAGTTTTAAAAGTCAGCGCTTGAACCTGTTTCCTCACGACCGTTATCCGTATGACCGTGTAACCGTTCACCGATCGCGTTTCGGATTTCGGGAGCTAGAGCAGGATAATGCTCCATTTCTCGCTATCGCCATAAGAGGCGGTTACCGGTTATACGGTAGTCGGTTCACGGTAATGGAGAAGCAGCCAAATGCGTTTTCATTATTTCAAAAACTTGCGCCGCTTTATGAATTGTGCGGCGCACCTACACTCCTCACTCCTCACTTCTCCCTTACATAAAAAAACACGAAGAAATGAGAAACCATTTCTTCGTGCCATACTTAGCGTCCCTAAGGCACATACGCCCGGGTGGCGTGGCCTAGGATGGAGAGGTGCAGGTCCGTCAAGAGGGAGAGACGGATGGGGAGGACTCTTCTATTTTCTACGAATATATCGATTTGGGATTCTTTGAGATTTTGCATGACCACAGAGAGCTCTTCTTCCATTTTAGAGAGGAAGGCCAAGAGCTTCTCGGCCTGGCGGATGTTTTCTTCCGTGATTTCATACACATGACCATGACCGGCCATGAGCGGGGAAACACTGGGGCGAGCGGGCGTCTTGAAGAAGATTTCCTTCACGAAATCGAAGGACGGCACCGGGCGGCCATCCATGACGCGCTCCACATAGACGAGGCGGAGCACCATGAGAGCGGCGGAGCAGCCGACGCCGAAGTCGAGGCCCAGCCAGTAGGAGTCCGCGCCCAGGCCCATGACGTGGTCCAGGAAAAGGCTCATAGGGAAGCAGCCGCCCCAGTAGGCCACCACCATGAGGACGAAGGAAATACGAGTGTCCTTCAGCCCGCGCAGGATCCCCTGGATCGGGGTGGACACGGCGTCGAAGAGCTGCCAGCCGGCGCCGTAGATGAGGAACTGTCCCGCGATGGAGACCACCATGGCATCGCCGGTGTAGACTTCGCCGATGGAGTCACGGAAAAGAATGGTGAGCGATGCGGTCATAGCCGCGCCGGAGAGGGCCGTGACGAAGCCCGCTTTCTTGTAGCGACGGGCCAGGGAAATATCGCCGGCGCCGACGGCGGTAGCGATCAAAATGGTAAGAGCCATGGAGCAGGAAACCGGGAGCATGTACACCAGGCTGGCGAAGTTGTCAGCGATCTGGTAAGCCGCCAGCGTTTCCGTGCCGTAGCGCGCCAGGAATACGATGATGAGACTGAAGAGACTCATTTCCATGAAGATGGACATGCCCGACGGCACGCCGACGATGAGATACTCTTTCAGATCCGCCGCTTTGATTTCCAAAGACGTGAAGATCGCGCGGCCGCCCAGGGCCTTCGATTTCATCACCACAAAGAGGAAGAGTGCCAAGAGGCAGCCATAGGTGAGCATGGTGGAGAGACCCGCGCCGATGCCGCCCAAGCGAGGCATGCCGAAGTGGCCATAAATGAAAAGGTAATTGAATGCGCCATTCACGGCCGGTGCCACCAGGAAAAGCTTCATGGAAATCGAGGTGGAGCCGGCGGTGTCGGTGAGGCAGCGCAGCGGGATGATCATGGAAACGAAGAATACCACGCCCACCATGGTGAGGAGGTAGTACCGCGCCGTGTGCGCCACCACATCCTCCAGCGCGAGATAATTCAAAAGATCATCGATAAAGAAGAAATAAGCAGCACCGAAGGCCAGGGAAATCGCAAGACCGATGGCAAGGCCCGTGCGGACGATGAAGGGCAGGAGCTCCGCCTTCTTCTGCCCCAAGAGCCCGGCCATCAGCGGCGTGCCTGCCATGAGAAGACCCACGATGGAAGCCAGGAGCGGATAGAAAAGCCCCGCGCCCACAGAGACGCCCGCCAGGTCGTCGCTCCCCGCGTGACCCGCCATGGTGGTATTGATAAAAGTGATGCCGGCAGTAGAAATCTGCGCCACCAGGATCGGCAGCATCACGGATAATAATTTGCGTATATCGCTTCGTAAGGATGACATCCTCATTCACACTCCAAAGATTTCAACAAAAAAGACGCCTTGCGGCGTCAGTCTTGAAAACTTTTTGGAAATCGGGGAAATTCTATACAGGGGGGCTTTCTTGGCCAACCCCCGCCCTTCGGGCCCTCCCCCTTCCAGAGGAAGGGGGTAAAGATAGGAAGCGTCCCTCCTCCTTATGGAGGAGGGATTCCTCTTTTACCTCCTTCCTTTGGAAGGAGGGGGACCGCGTCAGCGGTGGAGGTTGGCTATGCTACTAGGCTGATAATTTCATGCCAAGTTTTTCCGCAAATTGTTACGCTAGCCCTACATGAGTAGACCCTTGGAGAAGGGCCCTCCAAAGCGCCGGATAGAAATGCGCCGAAG
>CAVEMF010000131.1:0-1850 GCA_963616715.1 Ruminococcus bromii
TTGAAGGAACCGATGGAAACCATGGAAGCCGGATCGGCGATGATGATGCCACCGCCCTGCAGGCCGACGAAGGAAATGAAAATACCAATGCCCGCAGCCATAGCATATTTCAAATCTTCCGGAATAGCATCGATGATGATTTCACGAATGTGGAACAGCGAAACGATGGTAAACAAAATGGAAGCCACGAAGACTCCGGCCATGGCATCTTCCCAGGGAATCCCCATGACCAAAACCACCGAGTAAGTGAAGAAGGCATTGTCCCCCAGCCCCGGCGCGATGGCGATCGGGTAATTGGCCAAAAAGCCCATCA
Source organism: Ruminococcus bromii (assembly GCA_963616715.1). Classification (GTDB taxonomy): domain Bacteria; phylum Bacillota; class Negativicutes; order Veillonellales; family Dialisteraceae; genus Dialister. Next base: position 314 of record CAVEMF010000131.1, read on the forward strand.
GAAGACAGCCCATGATGGCTGATAAAGCGGTAGCGGTGAAGACCGCTCCCGGATCCATGCCGGCATCCCCCAGGATCTGGGGATTGACGAAAAGAATATACGCCATGGATACGAAGGTGGTGAGACCGGCTAGACATTCGGTTCTCACTGTGGTTTTATTTTCCGTCAGATGAAATATACGGTCTAGCATCCCTTTTGATTCAGACATTATTCAAAATCCTCCTTCGAATCAATGGGTTCTTGCGTATTCTTCCAGCTCAGCGATGTAGATGGCCTTCTGCTCTTCGCTGATCCAGCTGGCTTCGAAAGAATTTCTAGCAAGCTTCACTACATCTTCTTTGGACAAATCAAATTCCTGCGCCAGTTCATAGTAGTTCTGGCTGATGTAGCCGCCGAAATAAGCCGGGTCATCAGAGTTTACGCAAATCTTTGCGCCTTTATCCAACAGCAATTTGATTTCCGGTCCTTTCATTTCCGGGGTAACAAAAGCATTGGACTTCGGGCAAGTGGTGAAGCCTACTTTTCTCTTCACTGCCAGATCGATCAGGTCCGGATCCTCCACGATGTTTGTGCCGTGGTCGATGCGTTCCACATCGATCACTTCCAGGAGCTCGCGAATGTGCTCGATGGAGTCCTTCTGGTCCAGGTCGGCATGCGCGGTCACGTGGAGACCCTGGCGCGCTGCTTCGTCGAAAACCGGGAAGAATTTCATCGGCGGGTTGTTGTGTTCATCCGAGTCGAGGCCCACACCGATGAATTTATCCTTGTAAGCCAGAGATTCTTCCAAGGTTTCCCAAGCGGACTTGCGAGACAGATCGCGTAGGAAGCACATGATGAGACGAGCGTCGATATTCATCGCTCTGGCATCCACAGTGGCGCGGTAGAGACCATTGATCACCGTTTCAAAGGAAATACCGCGGGTGGTGTGTGCCTGGGGATCAAAGAAAATTTCTACGTGACGAACGTTGTTTTCCTTCGCCCGCTTCAGGTAATCCATAGCCAGTGCATAGAAATCCTCTTCCGTCTGCAGCACATTCATGGCCGGATAGTATACAGCCAGGAAGGAAGCCAGGTCATCATAGTCATAGGACTTTCTCACCTCTTCGATGGTGGTCTGTCCGATATCCACATGATTCTTCTGCGCCAAAGCCAGCTTCAGCTCCGGCTCCAAACTCCCTTCGATGTGAAGATGCAGCTCCGCCTTCGGCATACCCTGCACAAATTCCATGGTTACTCTAGAATCCATTACAAATCCTCCTTTGTGAAATGAAACCGATTCCCCTTTGCGAAATCCGTTCCTTTTAAGCCTTAGTGATTATACCACAGGCGATTTCATTTGTATCATATGAAATTAAGAATAGAAGATGAGGAAATTAGTGCTCAATAGTCGGGATTAGTGCTGGAGATTTAGTGGGCAGTGATCAGTAATCAGTGATCAGGGCGCATTTGGCGCAAGCGAGAAATAGCACATTTATCTTTTTGCGATATAAAAATGAAGCTCCATTTTCCTACAGCGTCAAGTGCGTACTGATCACTG
>CAVEMF010000131.1:1860-5737 GCA_963616715.1 Ruminococcus bromii
TGAATGGGGAAGCAGGCAAATGCGCCCCGACTACCGATTACCGACCACAAAAACCTATAGCGGTGACTCCCGCCAAACGAAAAGAGCGTGACTTTCGTCACGCCCCTTCGCGTTAAAAGATATATTTCTTCAGCAGGTACACGATGCCGCCTGCCAGGAAAATGACGGCGCCCCACAGGAAGAAGAACCACATGGCCACCGCCGCGAGACCTAGGAATAGGACACCGGCGATGATCCACAGGGCTTTCTTCCACCAAGGGACCTCATTCAAATTCACAAACTGCACATGGATACCCGGATTTCCCTCTTCGTAGGAGGAGCGGTCCTGCTCTCCCTTTTCGTTCAAGGTGAGGCCCTGGTAATCCTTCACGTCCTCGTCGGACATGGGCCGGGGTTCTTCGTGAACCTCGGTGTATTGGCTTTTGTTTTCTTCACTCATAAGGATGCAAGGGTTTTGCTCAAAAGTTCATTGATGACTTTCGGGTTTGCCTGGCCTTTGGTGGCTTTCATGATCTGGCCTACCAGTGCGCCGACGGCTTTCTTCTTGCCGGCCTTGAAGTCTTCGATGGCTTTCGGATTTTCGGAGACTACTTTGTCTACCAATGCCTGCAGCGCGCCGGTATCGGAGATCTGTACGAGGCCCTGGGCCTTCACGATGTCTTCCGCTTTGCCGCCTTCTTTCCACATGATGGCGAAGACTTTCTTCGCGATCTTGCCGGAGATGGTGCCTTTGGCAATCAGAAGGAGCAGGCCTGCCAGGTCTTCTGCGGACACCGGAGCCTTGGCGATTTCGATGCCATCGGTGGAGAGCTGGCTGGCGAATTCGCCCATGATCCAGTTGACCGTGGCTTTCGGGTCAGCGCCGGCTGCGACGACAGCTTCGAAGTAGTCAGCGGTATTCTTATCATTGGTCATGAAGACAGCGTCGGAGTCGGAAATGCCGAATTCGCTCATGTATCTGGCTTTTCTGGCATCCGGCAGCTCCGGCAGGGACTTACGGATATTTTCGATGTATTCTTCAGAAACGGTGAATGGTGCCAGGTCCGGTTCCGGGAAGTAGCGATAATCGTTCGCTTCTTCTTTGGTACGCATGGACTTGGTGACCCCTTCTTTTTCGTCCCAGGTTCTGGTTTCCTGGACGACTTTGCCGCCTTCTTCCAAGAGCTCAGCCTGACGCATAGCTTCGTATTCGATGGCTTTTTCTACGCCCTTGAAGGAGTTGATGTTCTTGATTTCGGTCTTGGTGCCCAGTTCCTTCTGGCCTACCGGACGGACGGAGACATTCGCATCGCAGCGAAGGCTGCCTTCTTCCATGCGGCAGTCGGAAATGCCTACATACTGCAGGATGGCGCGCATTTTTTCCATGTACGCTACCGCTTCTTTCGCCGAGCGCATATCCGGTTCGGAAACGATTTCCAGAAGCGGTGTGCCGGTGCGGTTGTAGTCTACCAAAGAGTAGTCGGAGTCTGTGATGGAGGTGCCGTGGTGTACCAGTTTCCCGGCATCTTCCTCCATGTGGGCACGGGTAATGCGCAGGCGTTTCACCTTGCCGTCCACTTCTACATCCAGGTAGCCGTGTTCGCAGATGGGCAGGTCAAACTGGGATGTCTGGAAGTTTTTCGGAAGGTCCGGGTAGTAGTAGTTTTTGCGGTCAAATTTGCTGAAGCGGGAAATCTCGCAGTTGAGAGCGAGGCCTGCTCTGACAGCGTATTCCAGTACCTTTTTGTTCAGGACCGGAAGGACGCCCGGGAGGCCAAGGCATACCGGGCATACATTGGTATTGGGATCTGCACCGAAGGAGGTCTTGCAGTTGCAGAAGATTTTGGTATTTGTCTGAAGTTCTGTATGGACTTCCAGGCCGATTACGACTTCGTATTTCATTCCTTAATCTCTCCTTTGGGTGCTGTTTTGGTAAATTCAGGATGTGCCTGCTCGAAGGTGTAGGCAGCCTGCAGGATGGTTTCTTCGCCCAGGGTCTTGCCGATGAGCTGCATGCCCAGAGGCATACCATCTTTGAAGCCCACGGGGATGGAAATCGAAGGAGCACCGATGAGGTTCACCGGTACGGTGCAGATATCTTCCATGTAGAGAGACAGCGGATCGGAGAACGCGCCGAATTTGAAGGAAGTGCCGGAAGCAGACGGAGCGACGATCACATCGCAGTGCTTGAAGGCTTCATCGAATTCCTGACGCAGCAGGGTGCGGACTTTCAGCGCTTTCAGATAGTACGCGTCATAGTAGCCGGCGGAGAGTACATAGTTCCCCAGCATGATGCGACGCTTTACTTCTTCGCCGAAGCCCTGGCTTCTGGTCTTGATGTACATGTCGATGATATCTTTGCCCGGTGCGCGGAAACCGTAGCTGACGCCGTCATAACGGGCCAAGTTCGAGCTGGCTTCTGCCGGCGCGATGATGTAGTACACAGAGACGCCGCTATTGATATGCGGGATGGATACATCCACGATTTCAGCGCCTTCGGATTCGTAGAATTTCAAGGCGGCATCGATGGCTGCTTTGGTTTCTTCTTTGATACCCTTGCCGAAGAATTCCTTCGGTACGCCTACCTTCATGCCCTTCACGTCACGGACGAGAGCCTTCTTGTAGTCCTTCTTTTCCATGGGAATGGACGTGGAATCTCTCGGGTCATGGCCGGCGATGGCATTAAGAACGATAGCCGCATCGGTCACGTCTTTGACCAGCGGTCCGATCTGATCCAAAGAGGAAGAGAATGCCAAAAGGCCATAGCGGGAAACCAGGCCATAGGTGGGTTTGAGGCCGACGATGCCATTGAAGGAAGCCGGCTGACGGATAGATCCGCCAGTATCAGAGCCCAGGGACCAGATGGCTTCGGTCGCTGCGACTGCTGCCGCGGAGCCGCCGGAAGAACCGCCGGGTACATAGTCTGTATCCCAAGGATTCTTCGACGGGCCGAAAGCGGAGCGCTCGGTGGAGGAACCCATGGCGAATTCGTCCATGTTTGTCTTGCCAAGGGAAATATAATCTTCGGCTTTCAATTTTTCGATGACAGTGGCGTCATAGGGAGATACCCAGTGCTCCAGCATTTTGGAAGCCGCGGTGCAAGTCTCGCCTTTGATGCACATATTGTCTTTGATGGCCCCGGGGATACCGGCGAGGTCGGAGATTTCTTCGCCGGCTGCAATCTTTGCATCCACCTTGGCTGCTACCGCCAAGGCGGTCTCATCGGAAGTAGAAAGGTATGCATGGATATCCGCTTCCACACTATCGCGATGAGCGATGATTTTCTTTGTCAATTCGACAGCGGAGATTTCCTTCTTCACCAGCTGTTCATGGAGATCATGAATCGTGTATTTCACTCTGCCGCCTCCTTACATAATCTTCGGCACTTTGAAATAGCCGTCTTCTTTTTCCGGCGCATTCATAAGTGCTTCCTCGTTGGTAAAAGACTGATGCGGTACATCTTCGCGCATGACATTGTACTGCTCTACCGCATGTACCGTCGGCGCCACATCCGTCGTATCGTATTGATTCAGTTCTTCCATGTAAGTCAAGATACTATTCATGGAGTCACGCATCTTTTCCAAGTCGCCGGCTTCAAATTCCAAGCGGGAAAGGAGCGCAATCTTCGATGCTTCTTCCGTTGTGATTTTCATAGATACACTTCCTTAAATGAAATAGGATAATAGAGAATCCTTGTCAATTATAACACAATAGTAATTTGTAGTCAGTAATTTAGTGATTAGGGGTCAGTGATTAGTGATCGGTAATCAGTGATCAGTAATCAGGGTGCATTTGACTACTGCATCAATAGTGCGAATACCATAAAGCGCCTCTCATAAATAATTATTACTGCCCGTAAAAGCCATTAGAGCTATATTCAGCCCACTTCAGATACATC
>CAVEMF010000132.1:0-5736 GCA_963616715.1 Ruminococcus bromii
ATGAATAAAAATTCTTATGATTTTTGAATCTTCGATTTAATCAGCGGTTCCCTAAACCGATGGCTATAACGTCCCATGTATGCACTGGCGCTAATCGCGTCCTGATCACTGATCACTGATTACCAAACAACTAAACCGATAGCGTCCCTTCACCTGATTGCTTCCATCACATCTTTCAAGTTCCTTACGAAGACGGTATTCTGCGCGGCCTCATCCAGATGGTGGTCTTTGAAATATTGGAGCACTTCTTTTTTATTTCTATCAGAGAGAATGAAGTGGGTGAATTTCATTTTGATGGCTTCTTTCAAGCGGAGGGTGACGCGGGAGACGGGCATGATTTCTCCGGTGAGGCCGATTTCGCCCAGGGCCATGAGGCCGGAGGGGATGGAGACGTCACCTTTCACGGAAATGAGGGCCAGCGCCACAGCGAGATCCGCCGAGGTTTCCTTTACGCGGAAGCCGCCGGCCACATTGAGATACACATCGTCGGTGGAGAAGGGCATGCGGCCCCGCTTCTCCAAGACCGCCAGGAGGATGATCATGCGGTTGTAGTCATAACCAGCTGCGATGCGCCGCGGGATGGCGAGCACCGAGTGCACTGTGAGCGCTTGGATTTCTACCAAGACCGGCCTAAGTCCTTCCATGCAGGCCACCACCGTGGAGCCCGGGGTCTGGGCCGCCCGATCGCGAAGCAAATATTTCGACGGGTCTTCGATGCCTTTGAGCCCCTGGCCTTCCATGACGAAGAGTCCCGACTCGGCGGTAGAACCGAAACGATTCTTCACAGTGCGCAGCACGCGGAATTGGTAGCTCCGATCCCCTTCAAGATAGAAGACTACGTCCACCATGTGCTCCAAAATGCGCGGGCCTGCCAGATTTCCTTCCTTCGTCACGTGGCCAATAATCATGACGGCGATGTTCTCACTCTTGGCCAGTCGCACCAGCACCGCCGTGGAGTCGCGGATCTGCGCCGGGCTTCCCATAGGCGATTCGTTGGCGGAAAGGTACATGGTCTGGATGGAGTCGATCACCAGCATGTCGGGCTTAAGTTTCTCCGCTTCAGCCACAATGCTGTCCAAATTCCCGCCGGAGTAGACGAGACATCCATCGCCGTCTACTCCCAGACGCTCGGCCCGCATCTTGAGCTGCGCCTCCGACTCTTCGCCGCTGCAGTAAAGCACCTTGCGTCCGGCAGCGGTCATAGCTTGGCACACCTGGAGGATCAGAGTGGACTTGCCCACCCCCGGCTCGCCGCCCCAAAGAATCACGGACCCCGGCACCACGCCGCCGCCCAGCGGCCGATCCACCTCGGGCATGTGGAGCAGGATGCGCTCGTGATTTTCCAGATTCACTTCCGAAAGCTTCTGTGGCTTTCTCGAAGTCACGACTTCCGTGGTACTGAGGCGCAAATTTTTCGGCGCCGCTTCCACTACAGTTTCTTCCAATGTATTCCAAGCGCCGCACTGCGCGCAGCGCCCCATCCACCGAGCCGTCTCCGCCCCGCAGGCAGAGCAGACGTATTTGGTTTTATTCTTGGCACTCATAGAAGTCTCCTTGAATTTTTTATATAAAGTGAGGAGTTAGGAGTGAGGAGTGAGAAGTGATGGTGCGCCGCATCAATTCATAAAGCGGCGCGAGTTTAGGAAATAGATAAACGCATTTGGCTACTTCCCCACTACCGTGAACCGTATAACCGTGTAACCGTTCACCGTGCGTGCTTTGGATTACGGAAACCGTCACGATAAACGCTATATCTAAGCAGGGCAGTGCCCCATTTCTCGCTACGGTCAATAGCACCAGCTAACGGTTATACGGTAAACGGTTCACGGTAGTGGGGAAGCAGCCAAACGCGCATCCTTCTTTCAAACTCGCGGCGCTTCTTAATTTGTGCGCCGCACCCCCACTCCTCACTCCTAATTCCTCACTCCTCACTTTCGTGAAATGTATCTTATCCCTTATCCCTTGTCCCTTATCCCCAACAACAAAATAAGAGTGCAACGATCACTCATTGCACTCTTATTATACACTATTATTCTGCTTTGAAAGTCAGTTTGCCTTCGGCGGCGTCGATGGTGAGTTTTTCTTTCTTTGCGAGATCCCCGGCAAGGATCATTTCGGAAATCGGATCCTCCACTTCCTTCTGGATGGTGCGGCGGAGAGGTCGTGCACCATACTCCATATCGCTGCCGTGTTCGATGAGAAGTTTCTTCGCTTCTTCAGTGACGGCCAGTTTCAGATGGAGGTGAGCCACTTTCTCTTCCACCTTGGCCAGCATCAGGTTCACGATTGCCGAGAGGTTTTCACCGGTCAGCGGATGGAAGACCAGGATTTCATCGATACGGTTGATAAATTCCGGACGGAAGACATGTTTCACTTCGTCCATCATTTTCTTCTTCACGTCCTCGAAGGTTTCCTTTTCCTTCTTTTCGTCAGACGAGAAGCCCAGTTTCTTCATTTCCCCTTTGAGGAGGTGAGAGCCCAGGTTACTGGTCATGATGATGACGCAGTTCGTGAAGTCCACCGTGCGGCCCTGGCCATCGGTCAGGCGGCCGTCATCCAGGACCTGCAGGAGGATATTAAAGAAATCCATGTGCGCCTTTTCCACTTCGTCGAAGAGGATGACACTATAAGGCGTCTTTCTCACGGCGTCGGTGAGCTGGCCGCCTTCTTCATAACCTACATAGCCTGGAGGTGCCCCGACGAGACGAGACACTTCGTGTTTCTCCATGTACTCCGACATGTCGAAGCGGATCATATTCTTCTCGCTGCCAAACATGCACTCCGCCAGTGCCCGCGCCAGCTCGGTCTTGCCCACGCCGGTGGAGCCCAGGAAGAGGAAGGAGCCGATGGGGCGCTTCGGGTCTTTCATGCCGGCCCGCGCGCGGCGGATGGCAGTGGCCACCGCATGGACCGCTTCCTCCTGGCCGATGACCCGTTTATGGAGCTCATCTTCCAGATGGAGCAGCCGCTCGGAGTCACTCTGCTTCAGATTTTCCAAAGGCACGCCGGTCCACTTGGACACCACTTCGGCTACATCTTCTTCGGTAACCATAAGATGCTCATGGTCCGCGCCTTTCCAATCCTTCTTCATCAGCGCGATTTCGCTCTGCACCTTCTTTGCTTCGTCGCGACAGGTGGCAGCCTTTTCGAAATCCTGCGAGGAAACAGCGGCTTCCTTTTCTTTGAGAATAGATGCCAGTTTCTTCTCTTTTTCCTTCAAGTCTTCCGGTGTAGACGATGCCTGCATGCGAACCTTCGCAGCCGCTTCATCGATCACGTCGATGGCTTTGTCCGGCTGGAAACGGTCGGTGATGTAGCGACCCGACAGCTCCACTGCTGCCTTCATGGCTTCGTCGGTGATCTTTGCTTTGTGGAAAGCTTCGTAGCGATCCTGCAAGCCTTTCAGAATGGCCAGGGTATCCTCCGGTGTCGGTTCGCCCACTTTCACCGGCTGGAAACGACGCTCCAGTGCCGCATCCTTTTCGATGTATTTCTTGTACTCCTTCAGCGTAGTGGCGCCGATGCAACGGAGCTCCCCGCGAGCCAGGGCCGGCTTCATGATGTTTGCCGCATCCATGGAGCCTTCGGTAGAGCCGGCGCCTACCAAAGTGTGCAGCTCGTCCACGAAAAGAATCCAATTCTCATGGCTCTTCACCTGGTCGATCACTTTTTTCAACCGCTCTTCAAACTCGCCGCGATACTTCGTTCCCGCTACCACCGAGGACATATTGAGAGAAATCACATGGCAGTCCTTCAAGATTTCCGGCACATCATGGGAAACAATCCGCTGCGCCAGCCCTTCGGCGATGGCGGTCTTGCCGACACCCGGCTCGCCGATCAATACCGGGTTGTTTTTATTTCTACGGGAGAGGATCTGAATCACCCGATTGATTTCATTGGTGCGCCCGATGACCGGGTCGATCTTGCCCTGTTTCGCTCTTTCGTTCAGGTCGATGGCAAATTCTCCCATGTCCCCCAGGTCGGCGCCGGCGCTATCCTTGCCGTCCTCGGACATGAATTTTTCAAAAGCCGCCTGCAATTTCTCCTGGGTCACGCCGAAGCGGTCCAGGATCTGCATGGCCACGCCGCTGCCTTCGCGCAGGAGTGCCAAGAGCAAATGCTCGGTGCCGATGTAGGAGTGGGAGAGATCATTGGCCTCTTCCTCCGCCATTTCCAGCACCCGCTTCGTCCGCGGCGCTACATAGAGCTCCCGACGGGCAAAGCGCCCGGCCTGCCCGGCGAGGAGCGGCTCTACGGCCTCCACCGTAACGCCAAGGGAATTCAAAATCTTCCCGCCGGCGCTATCCTTTTCGTGGGCAATCCCCAGGAGCAAATGCTCGGTGCCCACATAATCGCTGCCCAGCTTCGAAGCCTCGGCAGCTGCAAATTTCCATGCATTCTTTACACTATCTGTATATCTATCTTCCATAGGAATCCCTCCTTTTGTATTAGGTTTGAACTGTAGTGGTTTAGTGATCAGTGAGCAGTGATTAGTGATCGGGGCGCGCTTTGCTTTTGCAAGAGCTTTGTATTCATAACGCTCTCGAGCAGTGGTCGGTGGTCAAGACACATCTGCCTCAACCGCAAAATGCGTCCTGATCACTGACCCCTAATTACTGACCACTTTTTTCTATCGCCCGGATCTTGTCTCTCACTTCCGCGGCCCGTTCGAATTCTTCTCTGGCTACGAAGGTGGCCATCTCTTTTTTGAGCTTTGAAAGCTCGGTATCCTCCTCTTTTTCTTTCGGAGGCGCAGCCGTTTTCTCTTCCTGATCTTTCTTGATATGGTCTTTCAATTTCTCTTTGAAATCTCCATAACTCTTCCCGCCAAGGAACCCCGGTTCCTCGAGCTCCACGAAATTCCCCAGACCCTTTTCGAGTTTCGTCAATCCGCCAAAGGGATGGGCGAAGAAATCTTCCATGGCCCCGCTCATGAGAGAGCCGAAGGAAGTGCCGAAGGGGTCCCTCCCAAAGAAGCTTTTTTCTTTTTCAAATACATGAGCCTTCTCTGCGCACTCCTGGCACAGGTACTGCTCCGATTTCTCCCCATTTACCACCTGCATCACATGGACCGTAGCAGGTTTGGCATGACAATGTTCGCAAAGCATGATTCATTCTCCTTTCAAAGCCCACTCAATGCGATGAATCATCGTACGCGCCGCCTCTTTGCGCTGATTCTCCGGACAATAGGAGAGCATGGTATGCATCATGGCATACATGAGGCGATACTCTCTTTCCGATACGATGTCGTAATCCAAAAGCATTTGGAAATATCCGCGAAGCCCTTTCTCGATGGACTCCGCCGAATTGACATTGACTTTACCTTGATTATTTGACTTATTGGAAGCTGGGGCTCCCGGCGGAAGGGCTGCCTCCCTCGGTATCGCTCGAAGGGCGATCTTGATATACCCGCCGCTCCCTCGCCTGGACTCTACGATGAACCTGTCGTCTCCGGAGAAACGGGTATTGATCACGTAAGTCACCTGCGACGGCGCACAGGCCAATCGGTCCGCCACATCCTTTCGCTTCAATAGAAGCTCGTCGCTATTTTGGCTTTTCAACATATCCAATATGAAATTCTCAATCTTGTCTGATAACATGGTACTATTCATAGCTCTCACCACTTTCCTTTTTCCTTGTTTCTGTATTCTATTATACATTTGAAAGTCAAATAGTCAATATAATTTTTGATTTTTATTTTGACTTTTGATAAATAAAAAAACAGCAGCTCGATTT
>CAVEMF010000133.1:0-5732 GCA_963616715.1 Ruminococcus bromii
CCACGGCTCGTCAGCGGTAAAAGAGCCGGTTAACGGTTACACGGTAAACGGATAACGGTAGTGGGGAAGCAGCTAAACGCGTTTGCCTATTTCAAAACTTGCGCCGCTTTCCCATTTGACCACTCCTCCCTCCTCACTTTAGAAAGCTGCGCCCCGACCACCGACTACTAAAAACCATCATCCGTTCTGCAGGCACCTTCTTCCCAAAGAAGGCTAGTTTCATCTCCCCAAACGCATCCATAGATGGTATAATCACCATATACTGTAGATGCAAAGGGGTGAGCTGGTGGCTAGAAGGAAAGGACTCAAGCGCTGGGATGAGATCACGGTAGACGGGTGGCTGTCTCTCTTGGCGGACAAGACGGTGATGAGCCGACTGATGATGCAGATTTTTTCTCGGCTCTACCATTCGACCGACTATATGGATAACGCGAAGAATATTGCCGCAGATCTTCACATGGAGTATCGCGCTCTCAATGCCGGTGTCGGCTGGGCCGGGAATAAAATTCGCGACATGTACGAGAAGGGGCTCCTTCTGACTTACGAGAGTCCCGTGGGAAGTGAAGCTATAGAAGAAGAGGCGGAGAGCGAGGAGTTCACGCTGAAGGAAAATCGCAGCACCATCACCAGGCACCCCTGGGAGTATGTCTTCGATGGCACAGAAGGGGAGGACGGCATTTATTTCTGGGTGCTGAAGCCCGAGGCCGTCCAAGCGTACAAGGAGCTGGTGGACGCAGACATCACCCAGGCCGATCAGATTTCCAGGATGCTGAAGGCCGATGTGACTTCCTCGGGGGTGGAAGGAAATTTATTTCTGGAATCCTCGGAGACCACGGTGGCCAGGCTTCGGCGTTTCATGGATGAGCGGGAGGATTTCCGCCGAAAGTCCATGACCGCCCATCCCTGTTGCGCCGTGTGCGGGGCGGATCGGATTTCTCTTCTTCATGCATTGCCTTACGGAATGGAAGGGGAGACGAAAAAGGGGCTTCTATTTTGTCCCACCCATGGCGCTCTCTTTGCGGCGCATCTCATTTCCTTTGCAGGCGACGGGACGCTTTTGATTTCACCCCGGCTTACAGAAGAGGAAATACAAATCTATGGCCTCTACGAAAAGGAGAAGGCCCACAGCTCTTTTAGCCGCTATCGCATGGCGGAGCATCGAAAAATTTTTAATCAGGAAGCGAGGAAGCGGAAATGATTTTATCCGGCAAAGAAATCGTAAGACATATGGGGGAAGAAATTATTATCGAACCCTTCGATCCGAAGAAAGTAAATCCCAATAGCTACAATCTGACTCTTTCTGATGAGCTCATGGTTTATGATAATTATGAGCTGGACATGAAGAAGCCCAATACCGGGACGCTTCTCCACATCCCGCCGGAAGGGCTGGTGCTGCAGCCGAATAAGCTGTACTTGGGGAGAACGCATGAATATACAAAAACGAAGTGCTTTGTTCCTATGCTTGAAGGCCGCTCCTCCATCGGACGCCTGGGTCTTTTCATCCATGTGACCGCCGGCTTTGGGGACGTGGGCTTTTCCGGATATTGGACGCTGGAAATGTTCTGCGTGCAACCCATCCGCATTTACTCCGGCGTGGAGATCTGCCAGATTTATTTCCACACGGTCTTGGGAGAGGCGGATAAGTACGATAGCGGCAAGTATCAGAATAATAAAGGAATTCAACCTAGCCTACTTTACAAAGACTTTGAAAAGTAGTATGATAGTAACAACTTGATAGCACTTGGAGCGAAGAAGCTGCAGCATGACGTTTGGATTTTTCCTTGCGCCTGCTGCTTTTTTATTTCCTCCGACAGTGCGAAGAGGCTTTTGAAGATTCATGCAGCTTGCATTTTTTTGAATAAAAATTCAGAGCAAGCCGGATCGGGAGGGCATCTTGGTTTTGCGGGAAGCATAGAGTGGAATCGGTCACGAAAGACATGCTTTCCACTTGAGGGAGACGTAGGAGGTACTTATTATGAAAAAAGCAATGAAGAAAATGTTGATGGCAGGCGCTCTTTGTGTAGCAGGTGCAGCACTTTTGGCAGGTTGCGGCGGTGACAGCGCAAGCTCTTCCTCCGCAGCAGGCGGGAAACAGTTCCTGAATATCGCTACCGGCGGCACTGCCGGCACTTATTATCCGCTGGGCGGCGCTTTGGCTGAACTGCTGAACCAGAACATCAAAGGTATGAACGCATCCGCTCAGTCCACTGGCGCATCTGTCGCAAACGTAAACATGCTGAAAGATGGCTCCGTAGACATCGCTTTCATCCAGAACGATATCGCTTACTATGCAGCTAACGGCACGGAAATGTTCAAAGACAACAAGATGGAAGGCATCCGCGGCATCGCTGCGCTCTATCCGGAAACCATTCAGTTCGTTACCACTGCTGATACCGGCATCAAATCCATCAATGACCTGAAGGGCAAAAAAGTCGCTGTAGGCGCATCCGGCTCCGGTGCTGAAGCCAATGCTCGCCAGATCCTCGCCGCTTATGGCCTGACCTATGATGATATCAATGTACAGTACCTCTCCTTCGGCGAAGCAGCTGATGCTCTGAAGGACGGCAACGTCGATGTAGGCGTCGTAGTAGCAGGTTTCCCGACCGCAGCTATCCAGGACCTGGCTGCTAACAAATCCGCTGCTATCATCCCGATCGATGCAGAACATGCAGATAAGCTGATCAAACAGTATCCATATTTCACCAAGATTTCCGTACCGAAGGGCACCTACCCCGGACAGGAAGCTGATGTAGATACGGTAGCTGTCAAGTGCGTCATCGTCACCACCGACAAGCTCTCTGATGACCTGGGCGAACAGATCGTGAAATCCATCTACGAACACCTGGATCGTATGAAAGCAGCTCATGCCGTCGGCAAATACATCACCAAAGACAGCGCTATGGAAGGTATGTCTATCAAGATGAATGCCGGCGCAGAAAAATATCTGAAATCTAAATAAAAAGGGCGCCTTCTTAGCAATTGACTAAGGGACTCACTTAAAACAGGAAGGAGGGAGAACGGGCTCTATGGGGGGTCCGTTCTCGCTTTCGTTTATGAAGAAAAAGAAAAACGGGAAACTGGAAAATGTTTTAATCGTCATCGGCATGATCATCTGCGCTATTGTGATCGTGGTGGGCTGGTTTGCACGGCAGGACTACCTTTTCGGGCAGACCGCGGAGGGCTTCATCATCAAAGAGAGAGTCAGGCCGGGGACACCGGTGACATTGGTATATCGTCACTCAGTGCAAAAAACAATGATTCATGAATATCTGGAAGTCAATGAAATGGCGGACGGATTCATATTGAAATCTACAAAGTATCAATCTATGGGGGTAGGACTTCCCTTCTCCAAAGACGACGGAGATTTCCGAGAAGAAGGCGGTTGGTTTATTCTGGACAATATCGATCGTCGCTTCCCGGAGCTTTCTATCCGAAACGGCGTGACCAATGAAGAAAAGGTCTACGTAGGGGATACTGAATATGATCTTGCATCTCTCATGCCTTTGGGTAAGGAATTACATCTTTATGTAGCTCCACTGTACCAGGTGCTGTACATGAAAAAAGAAATTAGGAGTTGATTCTATTGGCTGATTTAGAAAAAAAGGGAATGAATCCCGCTGACGAAGCTCCCATCGATGGGGAACTGTCAGAGGAACTGCAGAAAAAATTAAAAGAACTGGATAAGGAGTCGAATACTGCAGAGTACACCGGCATCTGTGCGAAAATCATCGCTGTCATTTGTATCTGCTTCTCCTGCTTCCAAATTTATACCGGTTTCTTCGGCGCTTTAGACGCTATGATTCAGCGCTGCGTGCACCTGTCTTTCGGTATCTGCCTTGTATATCTTCTTTGCCCGACAAAGAAATCCTGGATTAAGAAAGGCCGGTTCCATCCGCTGGATGTGCTCTTGGCCGTCATCGCTATGATCCCGCCGATTTACATCCTGGTGAACTACCAGGCTCTGATCCTTCGTGCAGGCACCGTCACACCGACCGACACCATCATCGGCGTCCTTGGCATCGTGATGATCATCGAAGCCGCTCGTCGTATCGTAGGCCTTCCGATCGTCATCGTCGTGTGCTGCTTCCTGGCGTATGGTTTCTTCGGACCATACCTCCCGGGACCTTTGGCTCACCGCGGCCTCACCATTAAACAGATGGTAGGTCACCTCTTCTTCACCACAGAAGGCGTCTTCGGTATCCCCATGGGCGTATCGTCCACCTTCATCTTCCTCTTCATCCTCTTCGGCGCCTATCTGGAAAAGACCGGCCTTGGTAAATTCTTCATCGATATCGCCAACGCGATTGCCGGCTGGGCTTCCGGTGGTCCGGCGAAGGTAGCCGTTATTTCCTCCGCGCTCCAGGGCACCATTTCCGGTTCCTCTGTTGCAAACGTGGTAGGCTCCGGCTCCTTCACCATCCCGATGATGAAGAAACTGGGCTATCACAAAAACTTTGCCGGCGCCGTAGAAGCCGCCGCTTCCACCGGTGGCCAGCTGATGCCTCCTATCATGGGCGCTGCTGCCTTCCTGATGGCTGAATTCGTAGGCATTCCGTACATGGAAGTCGTAGAAGCCGCTATCGTACCGGCTATCCTGTACTTCCTTGGCGTATTCCTTGGCGTACATTTCGAAGCGAAGAAAAATAACCTGAAAGGTACCCCGAGAAGCGAACTCCCGCCGTGGGGCAAGATTCTGAAAGAAGAAGGCCATCTGGCTATCCCGCTGATCGCTATCATCGCTCTCCTGGCTTCCGGCTACACCCCGATGAAAGCAGCTCTTGCAGGTATCTTTATTTCCATCGCATCTGCTATGCTTCGTGCAAATACCCGCATGACCATTCCGGATATCATCGACGGCCTGGTCAAAGGTGCTAGAGGCGCCCTGGGCGTGCTCATCGCCTGCTCCTCTGCCGGCATGATCATCGGTATCGTCACCAAGACCGGCGTAGGCTTGAAACTCGCCTCTGCTCTGGTAGACATCGCTGCCGGCAACTTCATGCTCCTCCTCGTCTGCACCATGATCACCTCCCTGATCCTGGGCATGGGCGTACCGACCACAGCGAACTACGTCATCACCTCCACCATCGCAGCACCGGCGCTCATTCAGCTCGGCGTGCCGATCCTGGCGGCTCACATGTTCGTATTCTACTTCGGCATCATCGCCGACATCACACCACCGGTAGCCCTCGCAGCTTTCGCAGGCTCCGCTATTTCCGGCGGCGATCCGCTAAAGACCGGCGTCAACGCTTCGAAGCTTGGTATCGCAGCCTTCATCATTCCTTACGTATTTGTCCTTTCGCCTGAACTGCTCGGAATCAATGCTACCTTGGGCGGCATCATCGAAACCACTACCACCGCTCTCATCGGCATGGTCGGCGTCTCCTCTGCTATGATTGGTCAGCTCTATTGCAAAGCCAATATCGTAGAGCGTCTCGGTCTTCTGGTAGGCGGCCTCCTGCTGATTGATCCGCAGATGCTCACCGACCTCGCCGGCATCGCCATCCTCGGCGGCGTATTTGCTCTCCAGTATTTCCGCAGCAAAAAAGCAAAGGCAGAATAATGTATGAAAAAAAGAGTCGTGAAAATTCGCGACTCTTTTTTATTTACCGGTTGGGGGGGCTGGGGGAGCGCACATATTCCTTAGTGTAAAATGTTTCTCGGTAAGTAAAATCGGACACAAACTTTCTAGGCAAGCAAAAAGGAAGAGTCCCTTTTGACTGAAAATGTTATAA
>CAVEMF010000134.1:0-5697 GCA_963616715.1 Ruminococcus bromii
CTAACTCCTCACTCCTCACTAAACCGACAGCGTTCTTTCCACTGGAGTCCCCATCTTGCATTCCCCCTTCATTTCGAGTACGATAGGGGATGAAGGTGCGGGGTGGTTTCCCAATGTTTCCCCTGCCCTCGAAAGGAAGCGTACTATGCTCAGTGATATTTGGGTGTACAAGACTACGTCCCGCATACTGATTGGGCTGCTGATCTTATCTGTCGGTGCGTTGGCGTCGCAGAATTGGCAGCTGGGACTCCTTTTCTTCATCCTGGCTACCGGGGTGATTGTGTATGTGAAGCGGTCGGACTATTTGCAGGAAAAGAAACTGATGCGCTACTTAGACGATCTCTCGGCCGGCGTGTCCCAGGGCTCGGCCTACGCGGTGAAGAATCTGCCGCTTGGCATCGCCATGATGGATGGGAAGAAGGAGCTGGTGTGGTGCAATGATGTCTTCCGTGGCTGGGTCGGCGTGGATGCGCCGGAGGGCACGCGGTTTCAGGACTTGGTGACCGGACAGAAGATTTCCAAGATCTGGGGCAAGACCGGTTGGTTTGATTGCCACGCCGGCGGCACATTCTTCCGGGTATTTCACAAATTCCTGGACGTGGGCGAGGACTCTGTATCGCCATTCATGGTTTTCTATTTCATGGACCGCACCGATGTGGAGGAAGCGGTGGAAGCCTGCCAGGCGTCTCGGCCGGTCTTCGCTTTGATTCGCGTGGATAATATTTCCGAAGTCTCCGCTGTCATGACTGATGTGGAGCGTTCGGCGCTCCTCTCCGACGTGACGGAGAAGGTGCTCTCCTTCTTCAGCGAGAAGGAAGGCTTCATCAAGCAGTATTCGTCCACCAATTTCGTGGCCTGTGTGTCTCACCAGGCGCTGACGGAAATGATGGATTCCAATTTTGAAATATTGGATCAGGTCCGTGCCATCCGCACGGTGAACCGCATCCCCGTGACTCTCTCCATCGGCATCGTGGAGAGCGAGGAGTCCTTCGCTCGGCAATTCGAAGAGGCCCAGGTGTCCTTGGACCTTGCCCTTGGCCGCGGCGGCGATCAGGCCATCGTCCGCATCGGGCAGGACGTGAAGGCATTCGGCGGGAAATCGCCGACCTCTGTGAGCTCGGCTCGCGTCCGCGTCCGCGTGGTGGCCCAGGCGCTGAAGGAAATCATCGAAGACAGCGACATGGTCCTCGTCATGGGGCACAACCATGAAGACTTCGACGCTTTGGGCGCCGCCATCGGCGTGACGCACCTGGCCCGGGCGTCTCACGTAGAGACCCACGTGGTGCTGTCGAAGGAAAGAGAAACCTGCAAGAAGATGCTGGAAACCATCGTGAGTAGCGGCGACGCGAAGGGCCTTCTCATCGATGAAAGCGAAGCGAAGTCCATCATGACCGACCGCACGGTGGTCATCGTGGTGGATACCCACGTGCCCGAATTGGTGGCCGCGCCGGAAGTGCTCAGGCGGGCGGCGCGCAAAGTGGTGATCGACCATCACCGCCGGGCGGCGTCCATCATCAAGCAGCCCCTCATGACCTACATGGAGCCATCGGCTTCCTCGGCGGCAGAGCTTGTGACCGAGCTGATCCAGTATTATCGGGCCGATGAGGAAATGAATGAGCTCGAGGCTTCCTGCCTCTATGCGGGCATCGTGGTGGATACGAAGAATTTCGCCGTGCAGACAAGCGTCCGCACCTTCGATGCTGCCAGCTACCTGCGCCGCTGCGGCGCCGATACGAAGCTGGTGCGCAGGCTCTTCGCCGAAGATATCCATTTCATCCGTGCGAAAGCACAGATTTTAGCGAATATGAAACTGGTGGGGAATGCCATCGCCATCGCCGAGTGCCCCGAAGGCACCGAGGACGCCCAAGTCCTGGCGGGGCAGATCTCCGATTACCTGGTGACCGTGAAGGAAATCCGGGCCAGCTTCCTGTTTTATCACAATGACAATGGACTCTGTATCTCTGCCCGCTCCGACGGCTCTGTGAATGTGCAGGTCGTCATGGAAGCCTTGGGCGGCGGCGGTCACCTCACCGTGGCCGGCTGCCAGCTGGGCAAAGATGGAAATAGAGAATCAGCGGAAAAGGTGATCATCACCAAAGTCCGTAAACAAGTAGAGGAGGAAAAAGAATGAAAGTCGTATTACTGCAGGACGTCAAAAAAATGGGAAAGAAAGGCGACGTCATCGAAGTGGCTGACGCTTATGGCCGCAACGTACTGATCCGCAAGGGCCTGGGTGTAGAAGGGACCAAAGCAAACCTGAACACCGCTTCCCAGAGAAAAGAATCCAAAGAATTCAAAGACAAGGTGGCTTCCGATGAAGCAGTCATCATGGCTGCGCAGCTGAAGAAAATCACCGTGGTCCTCAAAGTACAGAGCGGAGAAGACGGCAGAGTCTTCGGCTCCGTCACCGGCAAGGACATCAGCGAAGCACTGGAAGAACAGTTCAAATTCAAACTGGACAAGAAAAACATCCGTCTCAAGAACCCCATCAAGACCGTAGGCGAATATGACGTAGAAGTCTGGGTGCACCAGCAGGTCACCAGCTCCGTCCATGTGTCTGTGGTAGCTGAATAAGTTTGTGAGAAAAGAGAGCCGCGGGAGACCGCGGCTTTTTAATTTGTGGCGCTTTATAATTTGTGCGCCGCCTTCCGCTTTAACCCTCTTCCTTTGGAAGGGCGGGGGTTGGCGGCTAGGAAAGTGAGGAGTGAGGAGTGGGGAGTGGCGGTGCGGCGCACAAGTTAAGAAGCGCCGCGAGTTTAGTAAGTCAGCGCGCGTTTAGCTGCTTCCCCACTACCGTGAACCGTTTACCGTATAACCGTTTACCGCGCATACTACCGATAGCGAGTCGTGGAGCCATAAGCTCTTACGCAGAAGGTGTATCGCTTCACGGCTCGCTATCAGTAAAAGAGCCGGTAAGCGGTTATACGGTAAACGGATAACGGTAGTGGGAAAGCAGCTAAACGCGTTTGCCCATTTCCAAATTTGCGCCGCTATACAATTTGATGCGGCGCACCACCACTCCTCACTCCTCACTCCTCACTTCTGAACACTGCGGCTTCACCATCTCACTGCCTCTTCCTCTTATCGCCACTATCCCCCGTGTGCTATAATATAAGGAACCATATGCCATGTATCCCCTGTGGATTTTTTATAGGAGCACGAATATGAGAAACTCAGACATCAAGCGGGAGAAGCCTCGGAAGAAGGGGTCCACGCTCAAGAAAATATTTCTATTCCTTTTCATCATTCTCTTCATCGCCGGTGCCGGGGCAGCGGCGGGATTCTTTGTGTCCGTCACCAGCCACTTGCCCGACGTGACAGGAAATATTACGCCCAACGCGTCGTCTCGCATTTACGACGAGAAGGGGCGGCTCATCACCACGGTGCACGCCGAGGAGAACCGCATCCCTGTTTCCATCAGCCAGGTGCCGCAGAATTTACAGAACGCTTTCGTGGCGGCCGAGGACGTGCGTTTCTATGAACACCACGGCATCGATCCTAGAGGCATCCTTCGCGCCATCTTCTCCAATGTGGTGAGCGGCAACGCCACCGGCCAGGGCGGCTCCACCATCACCCAGCAGCTGGCGCGTAACGCCTTCCTCACCCAGGAGCAGACCTTGAAGAGAAAGCTCCTCGAAGTGGTGCTCGCTTTTGAAATCGAAAACAAGTACACCAAGAAACAGATCCTGGAAATGTACATGAACCAGATTTATTTCGGCCAGGGTTGCTACGGCGTAGAGACTGCGTCTCACGTGTACTTCGGCAAAGACGCGAAAGACCTGTCTCTCCCGCAGTGCGCAATGCTCGCCGGCCTGCCGAATAGCCCGAATTACTATTCCCCCTTCAGAAGCCTGGAAGCGGCGAAGTATCGCCAGGCCATCGTGCTTGACCAGATGGCCAAGTACGGCTACATCACCGAAGCCCAGGCCGCCGAGGCGAAAGCCGCTGACGTGGGACTTGCCAGCCCGGAAGCGACCAAGTCCACCAGCAGCACTGCGTCCTATTTCATCAACTACGTGATCCAGGCCATCAGCGACAAGTATGACTCTGATGCCATTTACAAAGAAGGCCTCCAGGTCTACACCACGCTGAACCTGGATATGCAGAAGGAAGCCGAGAAAGTCATGGCGGCCAACCTCCCCGATGGAAATAAAGATGCCAATGGCCTCACCCAGCCCCAGGGCGCGCTCCTCACTCTCGAAGTGGGCACCGGCCACGTGAAAGCCATGGTCGGCGGCCGCGGGGAAGACCATTTCAACCGCGCTACCCAGATGGTCCGCCAGCCGGGCTCCGCCTTCAAGCCATTTGTCTATCTCACAGCTTTTGAAAATAAATTCAGCCCTTACGACACAGTCAGCAACGAAAGCAAGACCTACCCCGGCGGCTGGACGCCAAAGAACTACGGCGGCACCTCCGGCGGCAAAGTGACCCTGGAAGAAGCGCTTGTGCACTCCATGAATATCCCCACCATTGATCTCGCTGACAAGGTGGGCATGAGCAAGGTCCTTGACACCGCAGAGGCCTGCGGTATTTCCACCCTCGTGAAAGATGGCAAGAGCACCGACAACAACCTGGCAGCCTCCATCGGCGGCCTCACCAATGGCGTTTCCATGATCGACATGGCCAAAGCCTACAGCGTCTTTGCCAACAACGGCAAGCTGGTAGAACCCATGGTGATTCTGAAAGTCATCGATAGAAATGGCAATGTCCTCGAAGACAATAGCGCGCCGAAGGAAGGGAAAAAGGTGGTCGACGAAGTCTCCGTCCATCGCTTGACCTGCATCCTGGAAGAAGTCATCTCCCGCGGCACCGGCGGCAATGCGATGATCGGCCGCCCCATGGCCGGCAAGACCGGGACCACCGATGACGAGCACGACGCATGGTTCGTCGGCTACACACCGGAAATGGTCACTGCTGTGTGGATCGGCGATGACACCTCGTCCAATGCCGGCTACACCGGCGGCACCATCCCTGCTGCCATCTGGCGTGAATTCATGAGCCAGGCTCTCGCGGACTACAAGTACAAAGCCTTCGACATCCCAGACTCCGTCCGTGCTGAAATGGCCAAGGCCAAAGCCGAACAGGCCAAGAAAGAAGCCGAAGAAAAAGCGAAGAAAGAAAAAGAGGCAAAGGAAAAAGCCGCCAAGGAAAAGAAATCCGCCGGCAGCAAACTCCTCGATCGCATCACCGGCAAGAAGACCGTAGCTAAACCTACCGAAGGGGCAGGGGCGGCGACGAACTGAGTGGTGCTTGACGCTATCGGTTTAGTGATCAGTGATTAGTGATCAGTGATTAGTGATCAGTGATTAGGGCGTCAGTTGTCGGTACTAGACGCTAGTTTCATCTAGCCTCATTCATCGTATTTACCCCCTTCCTCCGGAAGGGGGCAGGGGGGTTAGGCGAGGAAGCAGGTAAGCGAGGTAGGTATCACCCGCCCTTTTAGCCTTCGCCCATTGGGCCATCTCCCTTCCTCTGGAAGGCCAACCCCCTTGATCCCCCTTCCAGAGGAAGGGGGTAGAAAAGCGGAAAATGCGTCCTGATCACTAATCACTGATCACTGACCACCGACTACTAAACCAATAGCGTAAAGCATCGAAAACCACGCCCCCAGCCGCCACCGGGTGACTGAGCTAGCGCTTCCACCATTCTCCGTAGGTACGGCGAAAGCCGTGAGAGAATGGCGGGAGCGCTTTTTTA
>CAVEMF010000135.1:0-5651 GCA_963616715.1 Ruminococcus bromii
AGCTATGAATAAAAATTCTTATGATTTTTGAATCTTCGATTTAATCAGTGGTTCCCTAGTGCTGGTTGTGCCTCTAGCGAGGCACTCTATCCTCCGCTAACGCGCGCCCCTTCTCCAAGGGGCTACGGATTAAGGCTAGTGCAACATGAATCATTCTACCTGCTGGTATTTAAAACGCTTAACTTAATAGCATTGCTTCCAGAGGAGGGCCAACCCCCTTGATCCCCCTTCCAGAGGAAGGGGGTAGACAAAAGGAAAATGCTCCCTGATCACTAATCACTAATCACTAATCACTGATCACTAAACCGATAGCCCCCATCACAACTTAATCCCCTTCGCATACCCCAGTGGCTTTCTCACCATCGCCTTTTCTTCCACTGCTTTTTCCTTTTCGGTGAGGGCGTTCATCATGAGCTTCAGGCGGTTTTCCTGATTCACTTCGCTGGCGCTGGCGTCGCAGTCCAGGGCCAGGAAGACGGCTTCCGGGTAGGCCATGTGGAGCTTATGCACCATGCCTTCGCCGGTGATGTGGTTCGGCAGGCAGGCGAAGGGCTGCAGGCACACCACGCCGCGGCACTGGTGATAGAGGAGGTCGATCATATCCGCCGTGAGGAACCAGCCTTCACCGGCCCGGTTTCCCAGGGACAGATACTGGGACGCTTTCTTCGCCAGCTTGTCGATGGATGTGATTTCATGGAAACGCTCGCTCTTTTTCACCGCTTTTTCCAGCGGCTTCCGGTACCACTGATAAAGGTAACGGGCGAAGGTATTGACCGCGTCATCTTTGAAACTGCCGTCCATGTATTTCCGCTGGAAACGGCTATCCAGTGAGCCATAGAGGAAGAAATCAAGCATGCCGCTGGTTTCCGCCTCTCCCCCATTGGCCTCGATGGCGCGAACGATATCATTGCTGGCTATCGGCGAAAATTTCACGTAGATTTCTCCCACGATGCCGATGCGGGGCCGCCGCTTCATATCCGCCAATGGCAGCCGGTCGAAGTCGGCGATGATTTGGGAAATATTTTTCTTATAAGTGCCGAAAGAGTCACCTTTAAGAAGAGACTCGCGGCAACGGTTCTGCCACTGGCGGCACAGCCGCTCGGCGCTGCCCGGCACCTTTTCGTAGGGCCGGGTGCGGTAGAGGCACTGCTGCAGCGCATCGCCGTAGACCACCGCCTGCACCATGCGGATGCCCATGGGCAGCGTGAAGGAAAAGCCCGGCTGCGGCTCGAAGCCCTGGGTATTCATGGAGAGCACCGGCACATGAGAGAGCCCCGCCTCCTCCAAGGCTTTGCGCAGGAAACCGATGTAGTTCGACGCGCGGCACATGCCGCCTGTCTGCGAGAGCATCACCGCCACCTTGTGGGTGTCGTACTCGCCGGACTGGAGCGCCCGCATGAGAGAGCCAATGGTGATGATGGCCGGGTAGCAAGCGTCGTTATTTACGAAGGAAAGCCCGGTGTCGATGTCCTCATGGATCGGCGGCAACACCTTCACCCGGTAGCCCACGCTCTGCACCGCGGCTTCCACGATGGGGAAATGGATGGGCGACATTTCCGGCACCAGGATCGTATAGTCCTTCCGCATGGCTTCGGTGAAGACCGCCTTCTCGTAATGGATCGGGAAGGCTTTTTCTTTGGTCTGATTTCTTTCGGAAATCGCCGCTTTGAGCGACCGCAGGCGGATACGCACGGCTCCCAGGTTCAGGCTCTGGTCAATTTTAAGGCAGGTGTAGAGGCGGCCGCGGCGGGTCATGATTTCCTGCACCTGGTCCGTCACCACCGCGTCAAGGCCGCAGCCGAAGGAGTTCAGCTCCACCAGCTCGAGGCCTTCGTGCTTGGTCACATAGTCCGCCGCTTTGTAGAGGCGGCTGTGCCAGGTCCATTGGTTCATGACGCGAAGCTCCGGGAACTCTCCGCCCACCATGGCCACGCCGTCCTCCGACAGCACCGCCATGCCCAGCTGGTTGATGAGGTCGGGGATCGAGTGATTCACCGCCGGATCCACATGGTACGGCCGGCCGGCGAGGACGATGCCCACCTGGTGATTCTTTCGGATTTCCACAAGCACCCGCTTCGTCTCGGCAGCGAGCTTTGCTTTATACTCCGCCTCCGCTGCTTTGCCTGCCGTGATGGCCCGCTCGATTTCGCTTGTGGAAATATGCATTCCCCGGAATGTGCGCTTTAGCTGCGAAAGAAGCGCCTTGCCGCCATGGAGCGGCAGGAAGGGATGGAGCAGGTTCACCTCATAGCGCGAGAGCACTTCGTCCATGTTCGCGTCGATGTTCTCGGGATACGAGGCCACCATGGGGCAGTTGTAACTATTCGTGCTGCCTTCCTCCGGCCCCTTGTCTACGCAGGGATACCAGATGAAAGTGGGATGCCGCTTCGCCAGGTCCGCCACATGGGAGTGGGCGAGCTTGGCAGGGAAACACTCCGAGTACGACGGGATGGTCTCCATGGCGTCGGCAGTCACGTCGCGGATCTGCTCCGACGACGTGATGACCCGATATCCCAGGCTCGTAAAGAACGCATGCCAGAAGGGGAAATCCTCGTACATATTCAGCACCCGCGGGATGCCCACGGTGCCGCGGGTGGCTTCCTTAGGCGATAAAGATTTCCGGTGCCACAGGGTATCGTATTTCCAGCGGTACATATTCGGCAGCGCCGAGTGGGGGGCCGCCTTGCCGGTCAGCGCCAACGCCGCGCCCCGCTCGCAGCGGTTGCCCGAAACGAAAGCGCGGCCATCATTGAAACGAGTGAGGGTGATCATGCAATGGTTCCCGCAGCCGCCGCAGCGCTTCATCTCATTGGTATAGGTCAGCGCCGCCAAATCCTTCTCGGACACCAGCGTGGACACGTGACCCGCCGGGCAGCGGTCCTTGGTGATGAGCGCCATGCCGAAGGCTCCCATGAGCCCCGCCACATCGGGACGGATCACCTCGCAGGAGAGGAGCTTTTCCAGCGCCCGAAGCACCGCTTCATTATAGAACGTGCCGCCCTGCACCACCACTTTATTTCCCAAGTCCGACGCTTCCCGCAGACGGATGACTTTGTACAGCGCATTCTTGATGACCGAGTAGGAGAGGCCGGCGGAAATATCTGCCACCGAGACGCCATTCTTCTGCGCCTCACGCACGCGGGAATTCATGAAGACCGTGCAGCGAGAGCCCAGGTCCACCGGCCGCTTTGCCGAAAGCGCCAGGCGGGAGAATTCGCGGATGTCCATGCCCAAGGACTGGGCGAAGGTATCCAGGAAAGACCCGCAGCCCGACGAGCAAGCTTCATTCAGCAGGATGTCATCCACCGCACCGTCCTTGATGCGAAGGCACTTCATGTCCTGCCCGCCGATGTCAAGGATCGTGGTCACATCAGGCAGGAAATGCTTCGCCCCGCGGTAGTGCGCCATGGTCTCCACCTCGCCGATGTCGGTCTGGAGCGCCCGCTTGATGAGCTCCTCGCCGTAGCCCGTCACCCCGGCGCCGCAAATGGTGACACCTTCGGGAAGCCGGCTATACAGATCCGAAAGGATCGCCCGCGCACCGGAGAGCGGCGTCCCCTTATTTCCGCCATAGTATTCATAAAGGATGCGGCCCGCCTCATCGAGAAGCACCGCCTTGATGGTGGTAGACCCCGCATCGATGCCAAGCCACACCGGCCCCTTCGCTTCTTCGAGCTTTCCACGAGGCGCATGGAAATGGCTGTGCCGCTCTTTGAAATCGGCATAGTCCTTTTCGCTTTCAAAAAGCGCCGGCATCACCTTCGCCGCCCCCATGGCCTCGCCCTTCGCTTCCTTCACGCGGGTGAGCCAGGTTTCCAGGTCGAAAGGCTTATCATGCATCGCCGTCACCGCCGCGCCGATGGCCACATAGAGCTCGCCGTGGTCAGGGACGATCATGTCCTCGTCAGCGATGTGAAGCGTCTCCTGGAAGCGCTTCCGAAGCATGGGCTGGAATGTCAAAGGGCCTCCCAGAAATGCCACCTTCCCGTGGATCGGGCGGCCGCAAGAGAGACCGGAAATCGTCTGATTCACCACCGACTGGAAAACGGAAAGCGCGATGTCTGCGTGAGACGTGCCTTCATTCAAAAGCGCCTGGATGTCCGTCTTTGCAAAGACGCCGCAGCGAGACGCGATGGGATACACCCGCTCCGCCTTCTCGGCCAGCTTTCCAAGCCCCGCCGCGTCCACCGATAGGAGCGACGCCATGCGGTCGATGAAAGCCCCCGTCCCGCCGGCGCAAGCACCATTCATGCGCTGATCCACCCCGCCGCGCAGGTACGTGATCTTCTCATCCTCGCCGCCTAGCTCGATGATCACATCGGTTTCCGGGTGGAATGTCTCCACCGCCTTCGTCTCCGCCAAGATTTCCTGCGAGAAAGGCAGCTTCATGAGACGCGCGAGCCCCATGCCGCCGCTTCCGGAAATAGACGCGGTGATGCGATGCCCCGCAAATTTTTCACAAAGCTCCTCTAAGAGCGACACCGTGGCCTTCCTTATATCCGACATGTGGCGCTCATATTTCCCAAACAAAAGCTTTAAGTACGGTGACAAAGCCACCACCTTGACCGTTGTGGAACCTACATCAATTCCCACGTGAATGACCGGTTTCATAAAACGACCTCCCACGCCCCTTTCGCCGATACCTTTCCTCCACATCGGCGCCTCGCCGCCCCTTCCTCAAAGGGCGATGCTTTCAGGTAAGTTTTTCATGCCGAGGGTTGAAGCAATTTGTTACGCTAGCGTCAGGGAGTAGACCCTTGGAGAAGGGTCGCGCGATAGCGCCGGATAGAAATGCGCCAAAGGCGCATAATCAGCAATAGCGGAACGCATGCTGATGTTTGCAAAAAGTTTTGCGTGATACCGCTATTGCTGGTTGTGCCTCTTGCGAGGCACTCCATCCCGCCCTATTGGGCGGCCCCTTCTCCAAGGGGCGACTCTCGTAAAGCTAGTGCAACAAATTCATGCTGAACCTTGGCATAAAATTTCTTAACCTAATAGCATTATCTTGAACAGAAAACGAGACCTCAAAGGGCTGACAAAAACATAACAGAAATAAAACTACTGTATGATTTATCGCTCTCATGGTATTTTAACACGAAGACATTTTCCCAACAAGAAAAAGGTTTAAAACGCGCGTTTTAAACCTTGATTTCTTCGTATAAAATCCCAAAGTTAATCATAGTTTACATAGCACACTATGATTATAGCGAAAAGGAGGAAAAAAGTAAACAGTGTAATAGAAAAAGAAGATTGACGCTATCGGTTTAGTGATCAGTGATTAGTGATTAGTGTTCAGGACGCACTTGGCAGAAGTGAGGAGTTAGGAGTGAGGAGTGGCGGTGCGCCGCATCAAATTGGAAAGCGGCGCGAGTTTTGAAATGGATAAACGCGTTTAGCTCTCTCCCCACTACCGTTATCCGTTTACCGTGTAACCGTTTACCGGCTCTTTTAGCAATAGCGAGCCATGGAGCTATATACTTTTCTGCGTAAGAGTTTATCGCCCCATGGCTCGCTACCGTCGGTATGCCGGTGAACGGTTATACGGTGAACGGTTCACGGTAGTGGGGCAGCAGGTAAACGCGCTGACTTTCCAAACTTGCGGCGCTTCTTAACTTGTGCGCCGCACCTCCACTCCTCACTCCTACCTCCTC
>CAVEMF010000136.1:0-5610 GCA_963616715.1 Ruminococcus bromii
CACTGATCACTGATCACTGATCACTGATCACTGATCACTGATCACTAATCACTGATTACTGATCACTAAATAAAAAAATCTGCCCCTAAAGGCAGATTTTTGATTCAAGGTCAATCTCCCTTTTGGTGAAATTCGGCATTGAATTCTGGTATGAAATTTTACATCCAATGGCTGAGGTCGAAGTCCTCGCCGATGGTTTCGCGGATGCAGATTTTAGCGATGTACATGCCCATGAGAGTCAAAGAGGAACGACGAAGCATGCTCTCGTCCCAAGCGTCTTGCAGCTTCACCAGATCCGGAGAAATTTTCCCCAGGACGAAGCTCATTTCCTTGCGGTCGTAAGTCACCGGGCGAGACTCCAGGAGCGCATAGATGGTGCTGCGCATATTTCCATCGGTGACGCCCATGTCATCCAAGAGATTTCCCAAAGCCGCTTCATCCACCGCGCCAGGCTTTACGTAGGAGTCATAGAGACTCCCCACCAAAGAGCCTGCGGGCCAAGCGGGACACAGGGCTTCGATTTCATTTCTAAGGGCGCCGCGGAAGGCGAAGGTCAAGGGATAGGAATCATGAAGCACCTGTCCGAAGGCGATTTCCTTGTTGTTCAAGGAAATACAGTGGAGGTACTCCAGCTGCTGGTAGCCGCTGTATTCATTGGGCAACGACGCCAGGAATGGCTTCACATACTTATCCGCATAGCGCTTCAAATGCGCCGCGTCGTAGTTGTCCGTATTTCTGGAATAGTGGAAAATCAAAAGCAAAGCCAGTGCGCGGAAGGCGCTCTCTTCCATGCGGGGCATGGCCTTTAGCGCGTCGTAAGCCAGGATGGTCTTCGTGTCGGACCGGTTTCCATGGGCCACATCGAGAAACGCATCGCTCACCATGGAAAGCACCACCGGCGTAGGCATCATCACATAGGTGCGCTGCGCATTTTGGAGCGCTTCCTGCACCATGATGTGGGTCAGCGTGTCCACCGCTTCCTTCTGATTCATTTGCAAATTTTCGATGAGGTAGTGGGTCACCTTGCGGGTATCCTGCTCCACCGTACGAGACACAGCGCCGTAGCGATTCAGGAAATGACGGACGAAATATTCTTCCAGTGTATCGGTCCCCGGTTTCTCGTCGAGCACCATAGGCGCCGGCTCTTCGGGGAATGGCCCCTTCGCCGCATGCTTTGGCTGCGCCGGCGCAGAAGGCGCGATTTCTTCTTTCGCAAAGACTCGGGTCTTCTCCTCGTCCGCCGCTTTCTTCAGCTCCGCGCGAGGAATGATCTGCGTCGCATCGGCATCCAATTTCTTCGGCGGCTCTTTCTTCGGCGCTTCCTTCTTCGGCTTGCGGACTCTTGGGATCTCCATGGTGTGATCGAGGTCAGGAAGCGGAGCTTTCTTTCCGCCCTTCACCGGCAGTCCCACCATGAAAAGGCAGACCACAAAAAATAAGGCCGCCACACCTACTAAAACTATGTATGGAATAATAAACATGAACACTCCTTGTATCAGTCAAATCAAAATACAGTTACATGGTATCATATTTCACAGTTGACTTCAATCGTATGACGCCCAACATTGCGCGGGCCACCGCGGGAGAAACATGACGCGTGAAAAGGGTCAAGGGTCAGGGGGCAGGGGGCAGGGGGTGGTGCGCCGCACAAATCATAAAGCGGCGCGAATTTTGAAAAGTCGACGCGCAGACCTGCTTCCCCACTACCGTTATCTGTATAACCGTGTAACCGTTTACCGTGCGTGCTCTCGATAGCGGGGATAAGTTCGATAAACCGCTGCGGCGAAGTAAGACGATGCTCCATTTCCCGCCATCATCAAAGGACACGGTAAACGGTTCACGGTAGTGGGAAAGCAGCCAAAAGCGTTTGCCTATTGCAAAACTCGCGGCGCTTTTTAATTTGTGCGCCGCACCACCCCCTGCCCCCTGACCCTTGTCCCCTGACCCCTTTTATATGAAACTGTAATTTACACCAGCCCCAGCGCGCTTGATTTCTTATACAATAGAGAAAAGGTATATCAGAAAGGAGATCATCATGATGAATTGGAAACGAAAGAGTGCCGCTTTGGCGCTGGCCTTATTTCTCACCGCCGGCATCGGCGTAGCGTCGGCGGATTTTTACGGGAGCTACTCGTACCCCGGGCAGATGGTGAATGAAAGCACCGGGGAGACCGCGGAATTTCTCCGCCTCTCGGAAAGAATCATCGCCCTTCGGGACATGGCAGCCAGCTGCGGCGAGGAGTATGTGAAGCCCTATTTCGAAAGCCAGGGCATCACCGTGACGGACCTGGAGGCCGAAGCCGTCGCCTTCGTGTTTTTGAAAATCACCGCGGAGACAGAAGAGTCGATGGAGAGTCCGATTTCCTATAGCGCCGAGTGCGTAGCGGATAGCACCGAGGGATTTGATGCCATCTATGCCGATAAGGCGTACATAGAGAATTATGTGGGCAATGCGAAATTTTTGGCCAAGTGCAATCAGGAAATCATGCCCGCCCGCATGAGCTATGCCCAGTACGGCGACAGCGAGAGCGCTGACGTCTTGAAGACCAGCACTTACGAAAGGACGGAAATTTTTGAAACCTTTGCCAATCTTTGGACCTACTGGCACGGGACCGGCGCTTCCGTATGGGCTAATAAAGATCGCGTCTTCGTTCACATCGGCCCCTTCCTGGAAGCCCCGCCCAATGCGTGCCTCGATACAGGCGATCGCCTCTACCCCTACTACAAAGATGGTAAGCCGTGCTTGTACATCGATGGAAATGAAACTCGCTGGCTCAAGGTCCTCTACGCCAATGGCCTCGTCGGCTACGTGCAGGAAGAAGAAATCTACTGGCCGGGCTATGTAACCATGGCCCCGGAGGATTATATTGTGACGTATGTGGAAGAGTGAATGAGTGATCAGTGATCAGTGATTAGTGATCAGGACGTGCTTGGCTTTTGTGTCAGAACTGTATGTATACGGCTACAGCCCTATGCATACTCACTGCCTCATACGCTAAATGCGCCCTGATCACTGATCACTGACCACTAATTACTAACCCCCGAAAGGAGCCCCAAAATGAAAGCAACATGTATCTGGAAAGACTATAATGGCAGACGGGATGAAATCTTCGAATGCGTTTGCCTCGGCTGGGATGAGGCGAAGGCCCGCGCCTTCATCGACACCCTCCCGGACCGCGGAGAATTTCGGATTTTCTCCGTGAAGCTGGCAAGCGAAAAAGAAGTCGAGCTGTATGCCGATGACGAAGCCGGCGATATATGGATCGAGTGGTTCGCGCCCCACCATGACAATCCCGAAGGCACCAAGTATCCCTTCCTCGCTCCCGACTTTTTGGAATCCTTCAATTGGGAGGAGAAGGCGGTGTACGATAAAGGTAGTGATCAGTGATTAGTGATTAGTGATCAGGACGTGCTGGGCTTTTGTGTCAGGACTGTATGTATGCGCTACAGCCTTATGTTAGTGATCGGTGACTAGTGATCAGGACGTGCCGGGCTTTTATGCCTGAAGCATATATATACGTCTACAGCCCTATGCATGCTTACTGCCTCAGCTGCCAAACGCGCCCTGATCACTAATCACTGATCACTGATCACTAAAAAAAGAACAGCTCCCACCACCCAGTCGGAGCTGTTCTTTTTATTTCTATTTCTTTTTCGCAAAAAATTTCATCACCCAAGGCACTACATTCATGAGGTAGAAGGCGAAGACGAAGAACATCATGAACTTGCTGCATGGCTTACCGAAGGCATCCTTGATCAAAGGCGTAGCGAAGGCGAGCCAGGCGTAGGCCGGCGCCAGGGCAAGGATGCCAATGACGAAGCGGATTTTACGGGAAACCACTTCGAAGTCAAAGCTCCGCCGCTCGAAGTAGCGGGCAATCACGTAGCCTGCCACGAGGCCAAGGCCTTGGTAGGAGTCGTTTTTCATTTTCTCCGGGTTCACCATCAGCTTCCCATTAGCGAAGTAGTCCATGGGATAGGATTTCATTTCATAGAAAACAAAGAGCGCTGCGCAAAGGAGAAGCCCCACGCCCATGACGATGAGGTCTCGCTTCGGATCCTCGTCAGTCCAGTCCTCGATGCGGCGGGCGGCACAGACCACCAGGACGCTCGATAGAAATCCGACCACCACATCCTGCGGCGTATGGACGCCCAGAAAATTTCTGGAGAACATGACGACAGGCACCAAGAGGAAGAAAGGGATCGCCGGGATGAGCCAGCCCCGTTTCTTCATCCACCATCCCATGCTGCCGAAGGTGACGGTGACCCAAGTGGAGTGACCGCTGGGGAAGGAGTAGCCGGTAGCGCTGGTAATGGAGCGGCCATAGGGAATGATTCGCGGGTCACGTATCCAAGGACGATAGACGCAGAAAAGCAATTTCAAAAATCCATTCATCAGAATCCCCAAGGCAAAGCCGAAGTAAATCCGTTTCCCGCCCTTTCGATCGATGCACCAATAGATGAGGCACATGAGCACGATGGGCCAAAAGCCCTCGGCAAATTTAGAGACCCACATCATGAAAGGTGCCAGCGCTGCGCCGTCGCCATCACGGAAATTTTGGAGGAAGAGCAAATATTCTATATCCATCGCCTAGAAGCTCCAGTTCAATTTCAAATCAGCCATCTTGTCGCGGTCATGAGCCCCTTCGAGCCATCCGCCCTCGGCACTAGCCGATACGCTCCCTTTGAGCCTCCATGTGCCGCTCAGGGTGGCGTGGAAATAATCCTTGTCCATTCCGCTTGCAAAATGAAGTGACTCGCCAAACCAAGAGCCTGTAAGAGAAGGCGAAGCGCCGGTGAGGACGCGCTTGTAGCCCAGCCGCATCTCATAGGTGGCCTTCGCCAGATTTCTGCGAAGCTCTACGCCCACCTCTCCATCGCTGTAGGTATCGTGGAAACTATTTGTTTTGAAATCACCGCTGCCATCAGAGGCATCCTGCCAGTAGCGGGAAATCCGCGCGTTCACATAGGGCGCCACGTGAAGCCCCGGCTTGCCATGGGACAGATCGTACTGATACTCGCCGCCAAGCTCTAAGATTTTCCCATGATACTTGGTGTCATAAAGTCCGGTCACATGGGTCCCCAGCATGCCGTAGTCTACATATACATATTTCCGCACAGCCCCATGCTCCTTGCCGGTGTAAAGGCCCACGCGCCAATCCTGCTGCAATCCATGGGCCGCTCCGCCGTCCAGCTTGCGGTAATTGTACATGCCAAAGACGCCGCTTCGCGTCTCGCTGCCAGTCTCCTTGTCGATGCCCAGCGCCACGGAATTGCTCCGTCCCTTCACATCGCCGTCGCCGTAGGAATGCCAGTCCTTCAGCGAGCGCATCCACCAGTCCTTCTCATTGTGAGAAATCTGGGGATTCCAGATCGATTTCAATCGCCCGCCGGCATAGCGATCCATCACCGTAGACCGCTGCGGAAAAGCCGAGAGCGCAGACAAGTCGGCGTACTCCGTGAGTTCCAGCGCCGGCTCTACATCGGCTGCGAAGGCAGGCCAAGAAAGGCCGGCCAAAAGTATAACTAACATAGCGCACTTTGCTTTATTCATATATTTTCCCCCTTTTTCCTACGATTTCCCTGAGAATTTTAGTAATTAGTGATCAG
>CAVEMF010000137.1:0-2770 GCA_963616715.1 Ruminococcus bromii
CTTCTATCTCTTCCTTCGCCTTTCTCACGAAGGAGAGCATTTCTTTGTCTAAAGGATAGCGGATCACGCAGCCTGGGGAGAGGATGACGCTCTTCCCCTTGGTCTGGCGGAGGGTCTCGTAGATCTGGTACTCGATTTCATTCTTGTGGCCGTCGGTGATGTCCATGCGTTCGAGGCCGGCCATGATGCATTTGCCGGTCATCACCTGGGCTTCGTGAATATCCGGGAGGGATTCCCAGGCGTGCCAGTTGAAAATCTGCACCGGATATTTCCGAAGGAGCGGGAACATGATATTTTTCCCATGAGCATGAAGCACATTGCACCAGCCTTGGGACGCCGAGAGCACTGCCAAGTCGTAGGGCATGCCGTATTCTTTGTAGAAAGATTCTTCAACGATATCATAGGAAGACAGCTGGGTGGCAAAGAAAATACCATCGGCTCCCAGCTCGATGACCCGCTGCACCAAGCCGCAGGTGGTTTCCGTGATAGCTTTCAGTGCTGCCTTCACTTTGTCGCCGTGACCGGCAGCGATGTGCTCCTTCATGTGCGGGCACAGCTTATTGGCAGTGGTGAGAGGGCTGAAGACAGTAAAGACCACCGGCACTTCGCCATTCGTTTTTTTGAGGAGAAGCTTCAAGTAGGTCTGCTCACGAAGCAGCGCACCTTCATGGAGAGAGACGGGCTTTACCTTTTCCCAATCCTCCGGATTTTCTACCGGCGTCGATGTGATCTTTGCCACACCGCCTTTGGGGATGTCCGAGTAATCCACCGTGGCGCCGAAGTCCTCGATGCTGTACATGCCATTGTTCATGGTCTTTAAAATGTCCACATCGTAGGTCTTATAAAATTCATAAGTCTTCTCTGCATTCTCTACGGGATCCAAATCGATCATCGGCAGATGGGACCACAAAGAGTAAGGTACTCGGTCCACCGCTTCGCCTTGAATGGCGGCGGCAATGCGCTCGGGCTTGGTCATTTCTATTTTCATTTTCTTTTTCATAAAGTAGCAACTCCTTCCGCTGGGATTTAGTGATCAGTAATTAGTGATCAGTGATCAGGCCCGCGTACCTTTCGCGTCCTGTTTACTGATTTACCTGCTTTTATTATACAATACGGTTTCTTTTTCAGTGAGAAAAGATTTACAGAATGGGGTTCGAGGTTCAAGGTTAGTCCCCAGGGGCATGCCTCATTGAGTTGGTGTGAAAGCTGATTGCGGGTAAAAAGGTTCAAGGTTCAAGTATTTAGGTTCAAACGGAGGTGCGGCGCACAAATTATAAGGCGGGAAGGTCTGAAAAAGTTGATTCATAATTTCTATATTTCAAAACTAACGCCGCTATATGAATTGATGCGGCGTACATTCCCTTGAACCCTGAACCTTGAACCCTTCTCCCCTTCTATCAATCCCCTCACCTTTATTTATGAATCATAGGATCTATTATGCTTTATGGATATAGGAAATATTCCCATTTCGTCGTACTTTTCTCAAATTTCTCAAAGATGCCCGCACGAATTCGTCGCCCTTGTTTCATTATCCTTAAACTTCAATGCATGAAAGTATCTATTGATTGATTATTCATATAGGGGCGAGTATAATGATTATCAGAATAGGTGCTATCTATCCATTGTCTATCATTTGGAGGTTATCATGAAATTGACACTCTTGGCTTTGAGCTATTTTCAGAAGACCGCCGAGCTACAACATCTGACCCGCGCGGCCGAAGCGCTTCATATTTCTCAGCCATCCCTGTCTCACACCATCAAAGTTTTGGAAACGGAGCTGGGGGTACCGCTCTTTTCCCGAAGCGGAAGAAATATCGTCCTCACCCGCTACGGCGAAATTCTCCTGCGCCATACGAACCGCATCATGCAGGAGCTTCACGGCGCCCAGAAGGAATTGGCGGACACCAAGGAAGCACAGAAGCTCACCGTCACCATCTCCCTCTTCGCGGCATCCATGATCATCCCGGCTTTCCTTACCCGCTTCCGCCAGGAGCATCCGGACATTCGTTTCGAAATCCTGCAGCAGCACAACAAACCGGGCCAGCAGAATCAAAACCATGTGGATCTTTTCCTCTCCTCGTCCATCAACCCCATCGAGAATGACCACTCAGTTACCCTCTTGAAGGAAGACATCATGCTGGCCATGCCGGACACGGACCCCCACGCACGGAAATCGTCGGTCAACTTGGACGAATTTGAAAAGGCGGGCTTTATTTCCTTGGAAGCCGGCTCCAGCCTTCGTACCATCACCGACTTCTACTGCCGCATGGCCGGCTTCGTGCCCCATGTGGTACTGGAATCCGACAGCCCCATGACTGTCCGCGAATTCATCCGCGCAGGCCTGGGTGTATCCTTTGCGCCCCGCATCACCTGGCACGGCGTAGGCGGCGACCACGTGGCCTTGGTCCCCATCGCTACCCCCAGCTGCTCCCGCTACATCAGCCTCTCTTGGAAAAAAGGCGAGAAACTCTCCCCGCCGGCTGAAATGCTTCGGAAATACATCATCGACAACTTCTCCGACTTCGCTAGAGAGTACGCGGGACTGCCGCCGGAAAGGTAATGAGTGATTTGGTGATTTGGTGATTTAGTGATCAGGGGTCAGTGATTAGTGATCAGTACGCGTTTAGCGGAAGCGCCAACTCCTCGTATGCCTTCTTCGCTGAAGATTGTGTCCAAAGAGCGGACGATACAAGTAATCGGTAGCTGGCCGTATCTGACACGAATTTGCAATGGAGTGGTAATCGTTCTATGAGACTCTACTGTGAAATGC
>CAVEMF010000137.1:2787-5589 GCA_963616715.1 Ruminococcus bromii
CTGATCACTGATCACTAAAAACACACGAAAAGCCCATCGAGATTCGATGGGCTTTTCGTGTGTGAAATTGTCTATACCAGGCGGGACCGCCGTGGCTTCGTTTGGGTCAGCCGAGGAATGCCATTTCTTCTTTCCAGGATTCGGTCAGCTGTTTCATGGCCGCGATGGCATCTTCCATATGGGCCTGCTGTCTTTCCACAGACTTCGGGCCGGTGCCGCCGTAGCTTTCACGATGTTTGACACAATTTTCTATTTTGAGAGCGTCCATGATGTCTTCTTCGAAGAGAGGACTCATAGACTGGAATTCTTCCATGGTAAGGTCCAAGAGGACTTTGTGGTGCTCGATGCAGTAGTGCACCGCGCTTCCTACGACAGCGTGGGCCTGACGGAAAGGAAGTCCTTTCTTAGCCAGGTAGTCTGCCATGTCGGTGGCGTTGGAGAAGTCATGCTCCAAGACTTCGCGGGTGCGGTCGCCATTGACGGTCATGGTGGAAATCATGCCGGCATAAATGTCGAGAGCAAAGTAAAGGGTATCGATGGCATCGAAGACCCCTTCCTTGTCTTCCTGCATGTCCTTGTCATACGCCAAGGGCAGCCCCTTCATGACGGTCAGAAGCCCCATGAGATGGCCATAGACGCGACCGGTTTTCCCGCGGATCAGTTCGCACATGTCCGGATTTTTCTTCTGGGGCATAATGGAGCTGCCGGTGGAGTAGCCATCGTCAAGCTCGATGAATTCAAATTCGCTGGTGCTCCAGTAAATGAATTCTTCGGACAGGCGAGAGAGATGCATGGCACAGATGGACGCAAAGGAGAGGAACTGCAAGAGATAGTCTCGGTCAGACACCGCATCCAAGCTATTTCCATAGACAGAGGCGAAGTGAAGATCCTTCGCTTCTTCCTCCGGATAGGTCGGGTAGGTGGTGCCGGCGAGAGCGCATGCGCCGATAGGCGACATGTTGCACATCTCGTAGCAGTCTTCGAGGCGTTTGAAATCTCTTTCCAGCATAGCGGCGTAAGCCAGCATGTGGTGAGCGAAGAGCACCGGCTGTGCACGCTGCATGTGGGTGTAGCCCGGCAGGATCACGTCCTGGTATTTCTTCGATGCAGAAACCAAAGCATCGATCACAGCGATGAGCTTTTCCGACAGGCGGCCGATCTGGCGCTTCATGTACATATGAAGGTCCAAGGCGCACTGGTCGTTGCGGCTTCTAGCGGTATGGAGACGAGCCCCGGCATCACCGATGGCATCGGTGAGCCGTTTCTCGATATTCATATGGATGTCTTCGAGTTCGATGGAGAAATTAAATTTCCCTTCGTCGATTTCTTTTTTGATTGCCTGAAGGCCCTTGGTGATTCTCTCCCGATCTTCCTGGGAAATGATGCCGTGGGCTGCCAGCATTTTCGCATGGGCTATGGAGCCGGCGATATCTTCGCGATACATCCGGCAGTCATAGGAAATAGATGCGTTGAAATCAAGCGCATTCTTTTCCTCCGCTTTCGTGAAGCGGCCGCCCCACATCATATCACTCATTTTTCGTTTTTCTCCTTCATCAGGGCACGGATGGTGAGCGGGAGGCCGAAGAGGTTGATGAAGCCTTCAGCGTCAGCCTGGTTGTATACATCATCTTCACCGAAGGTGACGAATTCTTCATTGTAGAGGGAGTAAGCACTGGTTGCGCCGTTGGACATGATATTGCCCTTGTAGAGGCGCAGGGACACGGTGCCGGTAACGGTTTCAGAGGTCTTGTCTGCGAAAGCCTGGAGCGCTTCACGGAGCGGAGCGAACCACA
The DNA here is from genome assembly GCA_963616715.1 of Ruminococcus bromii. Lineage (GTDB taxonomy): Bacteria > Bacillota > Negativicutes > Veillonellales > Dialisteraceae > Dialister. The sequence continues at coordinate 4,581 of CAVEMF010000137.1, forward strand.
TGCCATCGTAAACCAGTTCGGAGTATTTCACAGCAGCTACTTCTTTAAAATGGAAGGTAGCGCGGTCGAGGCACAGGCGTTCCAGTTCGGTGTGCGCGTAGAAGAGGATGGAGCCGCATGGGTTTTCATAAACGCCACGGGACTTCATGCCTACCAGACGGTTTTCTACCAGGTCATCGATACCGATGCCATTGCGAGCGCCGATAGCATTCAGGGTATTTACCAGTTCTACGCCATCCATCTTCTTGCCATTGACAGCGGTCGGTTTGCCCTGTTCGAAATCAATGGTCACGATTTCCGGCTTATCCGGAGCTTCTTCCGGATCGCAGGTGACGAGGTACATATCCTTGTGCGGAGCGTTGGCCGGATTTTCCAGGTCATCGCCTTCGTGGGACAGGTGCCACATGTTCCAGTCCATGGAGTACGGATATTTCTGAGCAGCCTTTTCTTCTTCGGTCTGCTTTTCATCGTATTTATCGATCGGCACGCCATGAGCTTCAGCGTATGCCATTTCATCTTCACGGGACTTCATATCCCAGATACGCCATGGAGCGATGATCTTCATGTGCGGTGCCAGGGCTTTGATGGTCAGTTCGAAACGAACCTGGTCATTGCCTTTGCCGGTAGCGCCGTGGCAGATGGCATCAGCGCCGTATTTCTTAGCCATGTCCACCAAGCATTTGCCGATGAGCGGACGAGCGAAGGAGGTGCCCAGGAGGTACTTGCCTTCATAACGGCCATCAGCCTGGAGAACTTTGTATGCATATTCTTCAATGAATTCTTTGCGTACGTCCAGGGTTTCAGCCACTTCAGCGCCGGATGCCAGTGCTTTCTTGTGGATCGCATCGAAATCTTCCGGCTGGCCCAGGTTTACGGTGACAGCGATAACTTCGCAGCCATAGTTTTCTTTCAGCCAAGGAATGATAACGGAGGTGTCGAGACCACCGGAATACGCGAGAACTACTTTCTTTACACTTTTGATATCAGTCATGATATAAGCCGCCTTTCC
>CAVEMF010000138.1:0-5575 GCA_963616715.1 Ruminococcus bromii
TGAATAAAAATTCTTATGATTTTTGAATCTTCGATTTAATCAGTGGTTCCCTAGCTACTGGCTGCTGGTCGGCAGTAGCACAGGCTTGCCGAGATGCGCTATTGCTAAAGCCCACGCAATTGGCGACTAGCAAACTTTTTCTACTTTCCTTAAATGCGGGACGCACTTTGCTGCTATCTCATTGTTCCTCTAGCCGGCTAGCAGCCAGCAGCTAGAAGCCAGGAGCAACATCGACCTGTTTGCACTAGCCGAGTCAACTCCCGCCACCGCACCAACTTCACTTAGAAAAAAATCGATACGTTTCAGAATAAGAAAAGCCCCCGGTCACAAGGCCGGGGGCTTGGCCGTACACAAAGCTTATGCTCTCTTTGCTTCTGCTTCTTCCTGTTCGGTGCAGATCAGGTTGCCGATGGTGCAGCTTGTCTTGCAAGCGGACTGGCAGGAAGTCTGACATTCACTGCATCCTTCAAATTTGATGGAGTCCTGCAGAGAAGACTTGTTGATTGTAACGATGTGTTTAGACATAATGTCACCTCCTGAAACTACAATTCTCGAATAATCATACCATAGGACGAGGTAAAAGTATACTGATTTTTTAAAATTCTGAAGAATCGGGGATAAGGGATCGGGGATAAGGGATAAGGCGCGTTTGCCTGCTTCCCCACTACCGTGAACCGTTAACCGTATTACCGTTAACCGTGCATACTACCGGTAGCAAGATATAGAGAGATAAACTCTTGCACAGAAGAGTGCATCGCTCCACGGCTCGCTATCGCTAAAAGAGCTGGTAAACGGTTACACGGTGAACGGTTCGCGGTAGTGGGGAGAGAGGTTCGCGTGTCGCTATCACTACTCCGATTCTCCTGGCGTCTCGTGGGGAGAGCTTACCAGCTCCAAGCTCCCAGCTTAAAGCTATGAGGAAGCAAGTAAATGCGCCTTATCCCTTATCCCTTATCCCCTATCCCTAAAACCTAAAAATTCAAAGCACCTGCCACACCCCGTAAATCACTCCCACTGGGAGGAGAGTCATGACTGCCAGGGCGCCCATGCAGCCATTGCCTTTGCCGTGGACGGTGAACCAGTCACTGGCGATGTCCTTCATGTCACGGAATTCGCGCTCCAAGCCCTGGAGGATGCGCCAGAGCTCGCGGCAGTCTGCCTCGGTCATTTCCTCGGTGAAATCCACCGTCTCCACCGCCGTCTCGGCCTCGTGCTTCTTTCTCTCCTCTTCCGCCTTCGCCTTCTCTTCGGCTTCAGACATCTGGCCTTTGATGGAAGAGCGCCAATCGCCGGTTTCCTCTTCGGCCGGCTCTACCTTCGGCGCCTCTTCCTCTTTCTTCTCGTCTACCTTTTCAAGCACCGGCGGCTTCTCCGCCTCGCCGTCCACCACCTTCAAAAGCTCTGCCTTCAAAGCCGCGATGTCCTCGGTGTACTTATGCACCGCCGCATCCCAGAGCGCATAGTCCAATTTCTTTTTGAAATCGTACATAGTCCCGGACGTAGCCTGCTGGAAAAGGAACTGGGTATTATCCATATCCGCAAAGATTTCGCCGATCCGTCCCTTGTGCTTAAACTTCGACTTGCCCACCTTCACGAAATACATAAAGCGGCCGATGTGAGCCCTAAGATTCCCGATCGGGCTCTCGTCCTCGTGTTTCTTATCAAAAAATCCCATGGAAATATCTCCTTCGTAACATAGTTTCTTTCTATTATACGAATTTGGGGCGCGGGGTTCAAGGGTGTAAGAGGGGTTAGTGATCAGTGGTCAGTGATCAGTGATTAGAGCGCGTTATACTGCTCTCTCATCTTTCCCGCTTTCGCTATCGCCATAGTAGTCGGTGGTCAGTAGTCAGTGATCGGGGCGCGTTTAACACTAAACACACACAGAGACACTAAGGCTAGTGGCAGAGTAGTCGGTAGTCGGTGGTCGGTAGTCAGGACGCACTTGTCGCCAGAGACACTGAGCATGATTACCGTTAGTGCTGGATAGATCCTTCGCTTACGCTCAGGATGACGGCTGGTGGAGAAGACGGCTCAGACACAAGGTATTTCATATGGCTACAGCCCCAGGCACTCCAAATGGCCTCACCATTTTTCCCGTTTCGTCATCCTGAGCGTAGCCGAAGGATCCATTACCGATAGCGGTCTCCATGCGAATGGGGCAGCAGTTAAACGCGCCCTGACTACTAATCACTAATCACTGATCACTAAAACGATAGCATCAGTGTCACTATGTACGCACTGGCGGGAATTGCACCCTAACTACTGATCACTAATCACTGATCACTAACCCCCAGCAGCCAAGCACGCCCCCATTACCAATTCCACTCCTTCTCCAGCGGATACCGTTCGAGTAATTTTTCCAAGTCCGCCCGCGAGAGGAGCTTGACCTTACCATCGGCGGCGCGGACCTTGGCATTTTGCGTAAAGTCCGGCGCGTTGGTGATCACCACCGGTTTGAAGGCGGCACCATAAATTTTCTTGTAGTGGGAAATAGCGCCCATGATTTCTATCACGCCATCGGGGCCCATCGGATTTCCAGTAGACGTCTGCTTGCACTGTACCAGGAGGCCTTTCTTTCTCGCGCCATCGGTAAAGACCACGATGTCTGCGCCGTAGTCATTGCGCTGCGGCGTCTGTTCCGCGGTATAACCGGGGATCAAGTCATAGAGCCTCGTCATCAAGTGCTCGAAGGTTTCTCCGTTCACGCGGTCCATATCGGAGATGCTGTAGCAGTCCTTCTTTCCATAAGTGGCCGGCGGATCAGCAATCTTATTTCCAAAAAGCGAACGGGTCAGCTGCTCGCTGGCCTCTTCCTCGGAAATTTCCGTCGGAAATATGACGCTCTGGCACAGCCGCCGCTTGAATTCCAAAAGCTCATCCAGCTTCTCACCGAAGGACGGCACGCCTTCCCCTTTTTGGTAAATCGCCATCGGAAGATACACATGCACCTCTTTCTTCTGCCCGATACGGTACGCCCGGTCGGTGGCCTGGTCTTCCTTCGCCGGATTCCACCAACGGCTGAGATGAATTACGTGATTCGCCACAGTGATATTAAATCCCACGCCGCCGGCCTCCGGCGAGAGGATGAGCACCGCGAAGCCTTCTTTTGCATTGAATTCATCCACCACCCGCTGGCGAGCAGCGCCATTCATCTCGCCATTGATAGGTGCTTGGATAGAAATCTGAAATACCTTTTCCAAGAACCCGCGTAGCAATCGCTGCAATTTCCTGGAAATCACAAAGACCAGCACCTTTTCCTGCTTCATTCGTATCTGCATCAAAGTCTGGAAAAGCGTCATCAGCCGAGCAGAGGAATTAAAAAACTCCTCGGACTCCATGGTTTCGAAAGCGCGGTCGCTATAGGTCGAAAGGTGCGGGCAGAGAGACGTGTCGCGAAGGGCTGCGATGATTTTCAGCATCTGGCCCTTTCGATTTTCCTCCTTCTGGCCGAAGTCGATGATTTTATCATAGGCCTCCCGCTGCACCTTCGGCATCACCTGTGGCAAAGGATGAATCGTTTTCTTCGGAAGCCCATCCAAATGATCCTTCTTCTGGCGCCGTAGGAAAATCGGCGAAAGCTTTCCTTCCAGCTCCGTGCCCAAAGCGCTGAGCGCCGCCGTATCCCCGGCCAGATGCTTCAGCTGATTTTGGTAGGTCCGGCAGAATTCCTTAAGCTCCTTCAAACGTCCCGGGTCTACGAAATCCATGATGCTCCACAGATCCACCCAGGTATTTTCCACCGGCGTCCCGGTGATGGCGATGCCGAAATCATATTTCATAGCCTTCACGCAATTCGTGAGGCGAATCGATGGATTTTTGATTTTCTGCGCTTCATCAAGCACCATGACTGACCAATTCAGGCGGCCGAAATGAATATCGTTTCGGCTCAAGGTTTCATAGGAAATCAGAACGATCTTATTTTCCATCAGATCTGAAAGATCAAGGAGCAATGAATTGGTTCTCGCCCGCGCCCTTAGATACGCGCCGTCCACCGTGACGATTTCCTCAAAAAGGCCGTACTTCACAAACCGGCGATACTCCGTGGCCCAATTCGCCAAAAGTGCCACCGGAGCCACCACCAAGACCGATGGCATGGGCCGCGCGCCATAAGATGCTTTCAGAGAGGAAATAAAGCCCAAGGTCTGCAGCGTCTTTCCCAGCCCCATATCGTCCGCCAAGAGCACGCCGCGATAGCCATTTTTCCAATTTCTTGTCATCCAGCGAATGCCCTCTTCCTGATAAGGGAAAGGGGTCACCTCATCCTTAAGGCCGCGAGCCGGCGTATCGAAGCTGCGCCCCAGCGCTTGCCTACGAGACAGCGCGCGGCGCTGCCGTTCCTTTTCCGACGAGTCTTCAAAATCCACTGGGAGATATTGTCTTTGGTAAGAAGATTCTTATCCTCTGTCAAAGGACGCACCGGTGGCTTTTCCGTGGGGCCTGCCCCCTTGGGCGCTTTTGCCTTTTCTATTGGCTTTCAGATATTCGAGCATCTAATTGTTTCATCAATTGCGTCTGATAGCGCTGTAAGATAATCATATTCGAAGGTATATTACCTTTTGCCTTAATCTGTTCAGAATTGTTTGTAATCAATACAGAAAAAGCGCATTTTTTCTTTAGAGCTGCCTTCTCCAAAAGAAAGATTGCATCCGATAGGCTTTCGTTCTCTCTTTGCAACTTAATTGCAACAGGATGTCCCCCATAATATTTTTTTAGAAAGGCATCGATACCCTTATTGCGCTGTACAATATCGCAATCAAATTGCCTCAGGACAGATAATTGATCTTCGTTTTTCGTTTTATAGGCATCAACCCCTACCTTCATTAAGTTAGAAGAAGTTTTGCTAGGGGCTTCAAGTCGTTTCTTCGCTAAAGAAACCGCTTCAGGATTAATATCTACTCCTATGTATTCACGTCCCTGAAGTTTTGCGCTAACAAGAGTCGTTCCGCTTCCACAAAAAGGATCTAGTACTGTATCACCTTTGTCGGTACTAATTTCAATTATTTTTTCCAATAGTTCAATCGGCTTCTGAGTTGGATAGCCTGTTCTTTCTTTTGCTTTAGGATTTAAAAAGGGAATATCCCAAACATCTGAAGTCGGGACGCCTTTTTTTTCTTTTGCAGCAACAACTTCTCCATTTTTATCACGTTTGTATACTGCTTTTCCCTCTGCATTTCGCTCACGCTCTTGTAATATTTGATCAATGTTTGTTGTTGGTGAATATGCTCCATAAAGCGTGTTGAATTTATACTTTTCACTCTTGCTGTAATAGTAAATGGTTTGATGATTCGGCAACAATCCTCTTTTAGAATTTGACCATCGTTTATAAGACCAAATGATTTCACTCCGGAAATTACGTTCTCCAAAGATTTCATCAAGCAAAACCCGCAAATGGTGCCCCGCTGATGTATCACAGTGCAAGAAAATATTTCCTGTATCTTTCAAAACACGCTTCATTTCCACCAAGCGCACACGCAGATATTCAAGGTATTCTTGCCTTGAACCCCAAACATCTGAAAATTCATATTTTTTTCCCTTTGAATCTGACAAAGACTGTTTTCTTTGAGTATAAAAC
>CAVEMF010000139.1:0-5573 GCA_963616715.1 Ruminococcus bromii
ACTATTTCTCAAATCCGTCTAGCCTCTCTATGGCAATCGTGATAAAATGAATTTGATTCACAAATTTATTTTTCCCCCACGAGGTACCGATATGCTGAGTCAGATACAAGGATTATTTATGACCATGCGGCTTTGGGATGTGCTGGACATCCTGGTAGTCGCATTTTTCTTATACCGCATTTACATACTCATCCGAGACACCCGGGCGACGGCGCTTTTGAAAGGGCTGATTTTCCTGGGCCTTTTCACTGTCTTCGCCGGATGGCTGCAGCTCCACGTGGTCAGCTGGATCTTGGACAAGCTCATGACCGTGCTCATCGTGGCACTGCCCATCGTATTCCAGCCGGAGCTTCGCCGCGCGCTGGAGCAAATCGGCCGCGGGAAATTTTATGTTTCCTCGCGCATGATGAATGATGTGGAGTGGGACCACGTGATTGGTGACGTGGTGGAAGCGGCCATGACCATGTCGGCCAATAAAATTGGCGCGCTTCTGGTCTTTGAGAGAAGCGTGGGTCTCGATGATCGCATCGATACCGGCATCCGCATCGAAGGCTTGGTTTCCAAAGAGCTTTTGGGAAATATTTTCATCGTCAATACGCCGCTCCATGACGGCGCGGTGATCATCCGCGAGAGCCGCATCATGGCAGCCGGCTGCCTCCTGCCTCTGACTCGTGACCACAGCCTCTCTTCCGAGCTGGGCACCCGCCACCGCGCGGCCATCGGCATGAGCGAGCAGGCGGACTGCATCGTCGTGGTAGTCAGTGAAGAGACCGGTATCGTTTCCTACACCTATGGCGGTCACATTTACCGCGGGCAGGATGCGGAGAGCCTGCGCAATGTGCTGCGCAACTACCTGGTGAAAGGGAAGCCGAAAAATGTGAGCGATGTATTACAGAAATGGAGCCCCCTGAAATGAAATACACGAGATACGAATGGTGGCTGCCCAAACTTCTTTGCCTCATAGCAGCCTGCGCCTTCTGGGTCTATGTGATGAATGAGCAGAATCCCATGGTGGAAAATACCTACACCGTGCCTGTAGAAATCCGAAATCTGGATCGCTCCCTTGTGGCGGTGAATGTGCCATCGAAGGTAAAGGCCAAGGTCCGCATGCCTAGAAGCGACATGGTCTACATGCGCTCAGATAACATCAAAGCTTACGTGGATCTAGCCAACATGACTGACGGCGAATTCCCGAATACGCGGATTCATATTTCCGTCCCCGGTGATGAGAGTGTCATCTCCGTGACGCCGGAGTATTTCGACCTGATGGTAGATACCTACGCCGTGAAGACCCTGCCGGCGTCTGTCGAGGTCTTCGGTTCACCGGACGCGAATTTCTCTGTGGAAAGCAAGAAAGCCACCCCGGACACCATTACTATCGCCGGCAGCTCGTCTCGCATCGCCGAAGCGAACCGCGCGGTGATCTCCGTCAACGTGGCCGGGAAAGACAAGAACTTTGTGGAATTTGACAGCGTCAATGTGCTCGATGCCAATGGAAATACGGTGACCGGCCTTGACGTGATGCCGAGCCAGGTGAAAGTCAATGTCCACATGAAGGAACTCACCAAGCTGGGTAATCTTCCCATGAAAGTGGAAACCACCGGCGAGCCGGCCAAGGGGTACAAGGTAGGGAAGATCACCATCAATCCGCCGGTAGCCACCCTGACCGCGCCGATTAGCTACTTCGAGAAGAACCAGGTCTTAGAGCTCCCCGCCATCGACGTGACCGGCGAGAGTGACACCGTGAGAAAAATGGTGGACGTCCCCGTCCCCGAAGGCGGCAGCGCCACCACGACAAAGACCATGGTGACCGTGGAAATAGAAAAGGAATGAGTGAGTAGCTGCAGTGGTTTAGTGATCGGTGATTAGTGATTAGTGATCAGGACGCGTTTGGCTGCTGTCCCATTCGTATACTACCGCTACTGACCACTAAATCGATAGCGGGAATGTCTCAATGTATGCACTAGCGGTAGTCGCGCCCTGATCACTGATCACTGATCACTGATCACTGACCACTGACTACTGACTACTTAGCCGATAGCGGGAATGCCTCTATGTATGCACTATCGGTAGCCGCGCCCTGATCACTGACCACTGATCACTAACTACTGATCACTAATTTAAAAACTAAATTGACGAAGCGCTTTTCGCGCTGTATGATGGGAAGGTTATTTCATAAAAAATTTGGGAGGAAATCAAATGGTTACATTATTTGGTACCGATGGGGTGCGTGGACTGGTGAATTCCACATTGATGCCGGAATTGGCATACCAGCTCGGCCGCGCAGCCGGTGCGTATTTCTGTAAAAAAGGTGGCAGCCACCGCTTCTTGATCGGTATGGACACCCGCGTCTCCGGCTCCATGCTGACCGCAGCGCTCTCTGCCGGCCTGTGCGCGTCCGGCGTAGATGTGGATCTCGTAGGCGTCATCCCGACCCCGGGCATTGCGTACCTCACCCGCACCGAAGGCTATGATGCCGGCGTGGTGATTTCCGCGTCCCACAACCCATTCCCGGATAATGGAATCAAATTCTTCGATAAAAATGGCTACAAGCTGCCGGATAAGACGGAAGAAGAAATCGAAAACATTCTCCGCCACGATGAAGAAATCGCTCGTCCCACCGGTGACGCCATCGGCGTCATCACCCACAGAGGCGAGCTGGCGGACAAGTACAGAGCCCATGTGAAATCTACGGTACAGGGAGATTTCAAGGGGATGAAGATCGTCACCGACTCTGCCAATGGCGCAGCCAGTGATTTCCTGCCCGGCATTTTGGAAGAGCTGGGCGCTGAAGTGATCCCGATCTTCAAGAGCCCCAATGGCGTGAATATCAATAATGGCTGCGGCTCCACCCATATGGAAACTTTGCAGAAGAGAGTGGTGGAAGAAGGCGCTCTTTGCGGCATCGCCAACGACGGCGACGCAGACCGTTGTCTCTTCGTCGATGAAAAAGGCGAAGTCATGGACGGCGATCACCTGATGCTTCTCAATGCATTGCAGATGAAAGAAGAAGGCCGCCTTCATGACAATATGGTGGTAGGCACCGTCATGAGCAACCTGGGCTTTGGCAAAGCGCTGAAGGAACATGGTTGCCAGACCGTCTCCACCCAGGTGGGCGACCGCTATGTATTGGAAGAAATGCTGAAGCATGACTACTCCATCGGTGGCGAACAGTCGGGCCACATCATTTTCCCGGAATACAATACCACCGGCGACGGCCTCATCACTGCTGTGCAGACCTTGAAGGTCCTCCGCGAATCCGGCAAGACCATGTCTGAGCTGAATCACCTCATGGTCACCTATCCGCAGATTCTGAAAAATGTGGAAGTTTACAGCAAAAATGGCTGGGAAGACAATGAACTCATCCAGGCCTCCATCCGCGCAGCAGAAGACGAGCTGGGCGGCGACGGCCGCATCCTCGTCCGCGCCTCCGGCACCGAGCCCTTGATCCGTGTCATGGGCGAAGGTAAAGAACTGAACCAGCTAGAACGAGTCATCGACGACATCGCGTCGGTGGTAGAACACGAGCTTGGCGTAGAAAATAACTAAGCATATTTCCTGCTTCTTCATAGCTGGGAGCTTTGAGCTTGGAGCTTGGAGCTCCTCTGGAGTCAGCGGATGCGCTTGACGGTGGAGTCAGTAGCCAGAGCGCGTTTGGCTGCTTTCCCACTACCGTTATCCGTTGACCGTGTAACCGTTAACCGTGCCATTTGACAATAGTGGGAAATGGTGCGATAGACGGCTTATCATAAAGCAGTTTTCTTTTCCATTTCTCGCTATTCTCAGCATGCACGGTTAACGGTTATACGGTAAACGGTTCACGGTAGTGGGGAAGTAGGAACGCGCGCCCCGACTACCGACCACCAACTACCGACTACCGAAATCCCCTTGACAGTCTCCCCGACTACATCTATAATACTCTATAAGCATCACAGGTCTGTGGCTGAAAGTCGATGGCAGTCGCAGCCAAAACGATCCACGTAACGCAGACAAAGATTCTGCTGAGCATGGTGCGGTTTAGAAGTAAGTCCTGCCGGGAAAACCGAGAGGGTGAGTCGTGAGAGGCCGAGGGCCGGGTAGCTAAAACTCCAGCAGGCGAGTGTGGGGTCAAAAGCCAGGTCAGCTGTGGATGCTTCATTTGTAAAAATCATATCAGGCGAGGATAAGAAGAAGTACCGGGAATAGATCCTGCAGAGAGGATGGGGTCGGTGAAACCATCCGAATCGTTTCGGGGAAATGCATCTTTGAGCTGAAGAGGGGAAGGAAGTATCCTCTTCCGTGTATGTTTGCGATAAAAACATTGTGCGCGGCTTAGGCCGACAGAGTGGAATAGCGGGCCACCGTCTCTGTGAGGCGGTGGCTTTTTGATTGCCTGATAATGCAGGCAACAAGGCATATTCATCGGATTGAGATGAAACTGATGAAGGGGGCAAGGTTCGGGGGTCAAGGTTCAAGGGAAGGTACGCCGCATCAAATTAAAAAGCGGCGTGAGTTTAAAAATATGGAAATATGAGGCAACTCTTCAAATTTGCGGCGCTTTCTAATTTGTGCGCCGCGCCTCCCCCTGACCCCTGAACCCTGAACCTATACGCACTTGCGGTTTTAGCTTATATGCGGAAGCACTCAATCGCGTGGGGGTCACTGACCACCGACTACCAAACTGATAGCGGTATCATCGCAAAAGACGCAACCATCCATCGCGTCCTGATCACTGATCACTAATTCCTAATCACTAAACAATTACAGTTTTTAAATATACAAACTAGGAGGCTTTCACATGGAAGAAATTAAAGTGTACAACACACTGACCAAGGAAAAAGAAGTATTTCATCCTATCACCGAAGGGGAAGCGAAGATCTATGTATGCGGCGTGACTCCATACAACCATCCTCACATTGGCAATGCCCGCCCGGCAGTGACCTGGGACATCATCCGCCGCTATCTGGAATTCATTGGCTACAAGGTGACCTTCGTACAGAACTTCACCGATGTAGATGACAAGATCATCAACAAAGCCAATGCGGAAGGCAGCGATTGGAAAACCATTTCCGACCGCTACATTGATGCGTATTTCCAGGTCATGGATGCGCTCCACGTGCGCCGTGCCGATGTATATCCCCGCGTGTCTGACCACATGAAGGACATCCTGAAAATGGTAAAGACATTGATCGAGAAGGGCCATGCGTATGTGCTCGGCGGCGATGTGTATTATGATATTTCCACATTCAAAGACTACGGCCGCCTCTCCGGCAGAAAGATCGAAGACATGCTGGCCGGTGCTCGCATCGAAGTGAATGATGAAAAGAAGAACCCCGGCGATTTCGCGCTGTGGAAGGCTGCCAAACCCGGTGAACCATACTGGGAAAGCCCCTGGGGCCAGGGCCGTCCGGGTTGGCACATCGAGTGCTCTGCCATGTCCACCCATTACCTGGGAAATACACTGGACTTCCATGGCGGCGGCAGCGATCTGATTTTCCCGCACCATGAAAATGAAATCGCCCAGTCCGAAGGCTGCACCGATTGCCATTTCGTAAACTACTGGCTCCACAATGGTTTCATCACCATCAATTCCG
>CAVEMF010000140.1:0-5555 GCA_963616715.1 Ruminococcus bromii
GCAGGGCCTTAGGCTTCGCTTTTCCACCAAGGCGAGGGCTTCGTCCATGGTGACGTCGCTGCGGGTCTCTCCATTCTCGTAGACCAGGATGGGGGCGGCGCTGTCCACTTCGCTGCCGGGGAGGTAGATGTATTCCTTCATGCGCGGGTCGCCGTAGACATCGCCGGCGAGGAGTTTGCTTTCGGTGAGTTTATGCATGGGGCGCCTCCAGGTCACAGATGAAATAGGGTTTGAATCCCAAATAGTCGGAGCTGGTGAGCTTTAGGGGGATGCCTTCGAGCTCGCTTGGAAGGTTCGTGAAATTCGGCGCGCCGTGGATGTGGCCGTAGATGCAAAGATCCGCGCCGTGGGCTTTGATGATGTCCATCATGTGGGACGGATTTCTAGCCTCGTCAAAGGGCGGGTAGTGGAGGATGGCGATGATCTTGTCCACATTCATTTTCTGCGCCAGCTCCAGGGAACGCTCCATGCGGCCTTCTTCGCGAAGGATGATGGCGCGATCAGTCTCGGTGAATTGGCGGGAGGTTTCAGAAATCCAGCCTCGCGTGCCCGCCAAGGCTACGTTGCCTACCTGGATGGCGGAGTTGTGTATGAATTCAAAGGCGCCGTGGGTCATGTTCGTCATCTTGGTGACTGTGGACCACCAGAAATCATGATTGCCACGGACGATGATTTTCCGCCCCGGCAAGGTGCCCAGCATGGTGAGATCCTGGATGGCGCTCTCCATGCTCATGGCCCAGGAGAGATCGCCGGCCATGATGACCGCATCGTCTTCGCAGATGGTTTCCCGCCAGGCGTTTATAATTTTTTCGCGATGGTTCTTCCAATTCTCCCCGAATATATCCATAGGTTTCGTAGGCGGATCCCCGGAGAGATGGAAATCGCTGAAAGCGTAAAGTTTCATGAAATAGTATATCCTTTGTGTTAATGGTAGAGGGGATAAGGGGGCGTTGGAAGTGAGAAGTGAGGAGTGAGGAGTGAGGAGTGAGGAGTGAGGAGTGAGGAGTGGTGGTGCGCCGCGCAATTCATAAAGCGGCGCGAGTTTTTGAAATGGGGAAACGCACTTTGCTGCTTTCCCACTACCGTGAACCGTTTTCCGTATAACCGTTAACCGGCTTTTTTACCGCTTGCGGGTCATGGAGCGATATACCTTTCTGCGTAAGAACTTATCAGCTCACAACTCGCTATCGGTAGTATGCGCGGTAAACGGTTACACGGTAAACGGATAACGGTAGTGGGGAAGCAGGAAAACGTGCTGACTTTTCAGATTGGCGGCGCTTCCTAATTTGTGCGCCGCACCGCCACTCCTCACTCCTAACTCCTAACTTTCAGCAGATGCGCCTTTTCTATTCACCCAAAATATTCTCCCGACCGCAGCGTATCGATGATCCGTTTCTTGCTGGCTTCATCCATCACGCTGGTGATGCGGTAGCCCGTGTAGAGGGGGCTGGCGGAGAAGCGGGGGAAAATCTTGGCGTGGAGCTGTTTTAAGTGATAGAAGAAAATATTATAGCTGTTGCATCGGAGGGGGAAGTCGTGAAGCGCGAAGCGGGCCATGGTCTGGATCGCGTCAGCAAAGCCTTCGGGGCTGCCGTCCTTTTTCAAAGTCACATTGAGCTCGCCTATGCTGCTCAGGGGATAGTCCGACAAAGAGGCGTAGCAGTCCGCATCTTCGTGCACCACAGTGCCGATGAAATTTTCGTACTGCAAATTATCGCGGTAGTCGTATTCCTCGAGGCCGATGATCTGCGAGTGAGGATGCCTTTGGGATCCACCGGAGCCGGGGCCGAAGTTTCGGAAATAGATCACAGAGCGGAAGCGCTTGTCCTTCTCCATTTCCTGCCATTTCGTGAGGCCAAAGGAAATGACATCATGCAGTTTTTCCGGTTCGTAGGTGGAGAGCTCGCTGTCGTGGTCGCTTGTCTCCACGATCACCGTGGGCACTGTCTTCTCGAAGACCGGGTACTTGTTCATGAGCCAAATGATATCGCCTCTTTGCTCAAGAATATTTGTAAGACTTTCAGGGTGGCAGAAAGGGCAGATGCTTTGCGTAGCGGAATATGGCTTTTCGTTATCGATAGAAATATTAAATGTCATAGGGCTTTTCATGGTAACACCTCATCTTTCCAAGGTTATTATAGCATGGGATGGGGGGAATTAGTAATTAGTGATCAGTGATCAGTGATTAGTGATTAGTGATCAGGACGCATTTAGCGATAGCAAGAGATGGTGCGTTATTTCTTTTCTGCGCAAAAGGAAAAGGCACCATTTTCCGCTATCGTTAAACGCGTACTGATCACTGACCCCTAATCACTGATCACTAAATATCCCAATTAAAAAGCACGCTTGTTACGCAAGCGTGCTTTTCTGCATTCTTATCGTTTCACAAAAGGTACCTGGAGGTAGCTGTCGTACTTGCCTCCCATGTGGATCTTGTGGGTGCCGTGGTTGCGGCTGGCGGGCGGGGTGACTTTGTCTTCCGGGGCGCCGGTTTCGGCTTCGTTTCCGCCCAGGGTGATCATTTCGGGGTGAGTGCCCGGCTCATAGGTGAAACCGTCTTTGGGGACGGTAATTTTTGCCGAGCCGAAGGGCGGGACGATGGAGGCGTCGGGAGCCATATAGGGCATGACGGTGAGGAGGAGGCTCTCGCCTTTGTGATATTTCATACCCATCGGCCAGATGGCGATATCCACCGGGACGATTTCGCCGGCCGAGAGTTTTTCTTCGCTTTCATTTTTGAGGACCGGGTCGTAGGATTTGGATTTCTCCTCGTCCAGCGCTCTTTGAGAAACGCGAAGGTATCCATAGGCGCAGATGGGACGGCCGGTCATGCGGTCGGGGATCGGATTTCCTTTCTCGTCCAATTTCTGCACTGTCACCGCAAGGTCCATGTCATCAGACCCCTGGGCCTCCACATACATGTGGAGCTTCATGTAGCCCGTGAGCTCGGTGTCCTCGTCAAACTTCACGCGGAAAGAGGTGCCGCAGGGATCTGCTGCGTCGTAGGAGATGGCGGCCTCCTCCGGCTGCGGCGAGCCAAGGGTGCCGGTGTCCGAGAGGTAGAGTTTTTTGTAAATCGTTCCTTCCAAGGGCCAGGTCTTCTCCAGACGGTCCACGATGTCCTCATGGCCGGGGTCTAAGACCGAGAGGCGGATGGCCGGCGTATCTTCCCAGCCATTGTCCTCGCCCTTCAGGTAGTGGTCGAAGAATTTGCGCAGGTCCTCCACGTGGGCCGGGTCGTAGTAGTCGAACCATTCATTGGTGTTGTGGACGCGGAGCCATTTCTCTTGGCTCGCGATTTGTTGATAGCCTTCGAAGGTGCCGTGGGTGTGTACGTCATTGGTGTAGCTGGCTACCACGTAGGCGGGGATGGAAATATTTGTGAGCTTTGCCTTCTTGTCTTCCCAGTAGGCATTCATGAATGGATACTCCACCACCATGCGGGGCTGGTCCTCCAAGAGATGGCGGCTGGCGAGGCTTTCAAAGATCACTTCCGGAAATACAGGATTCGGGATGCCGCCGCGGTTCGCTGTCTCGCGGAAATGGTCGGAGAAGCCTTCCCATGGCGCGATGGCGGCTAGGTGCTCCGGTTTCTCAGCGGCGATGAACCACTGGGATACAGTGAGGTAAGAGTTGCCTGACATGCCCACCTTGCCATTGCTCCAAGGCTGGGAAGCGATCCACTCGATGGTGTCCGCGCCGTCCTTGGCCATTTCGCTGCCCCAATAATTCAGATTGCCACCGGACTCATAGGCGCCGCGGCTGTCGGGATTGATGATGGCATAGCCGTGAGCCACCCAATACGCCGGGTCCGGGCCTTCAAATTTCTGCAGGTCCGACACCGCATCTCGGGGGACGCCGCTTCGGTGCGGCACATCGTCGAGCCACTGGCCGCCGATTTCCTTGCCATAAGGACTCCAAGCCATGATGGCTGGATGCTTTTCTTCATCCACCGGGCGGAAGACATCGGCGTAAATCACCGTGCCATCCCGAAGCGTCACCGGCACATCCTTCTCGAAAAGAATATCGCAGGAAAGTGCCATGGCCCCTTCGCGGCGGATGGTGCCTTTCTTGAGCACCATAGTCTCCGTCTTGAACTTTCCGGCCCGAGCCCGCTCGGCCTCCGGCGACAACCCCTTGCGGTAGTACACATTGACGGTCTCGCCATTCTCAAATGTCTTGGGCATGACCTCCACCGCCTCGGCTCCGCTCCCAAGAGAAAGCGACGCGGCCAGAAGGGCCATGAGAGAAATTTTCCATGCTTGCTTCATTATAAATCTCCTTTGGGAAAATGGGGGGATGACGCTATCGGTTTAGTGATCAGTGATTAGTGATTAGTGATTAGTGATCAGGGCGCAATTGACGATAGCGGGAAATGGCACCTTTTCCTTTTACGCAGAAAAGAAATAGCACGCCATCTCTTGCTATCGACAAACGCGTACTGATCACTGACCCCTGATCACTGATCACTAAATCCAATAGCCTTGAACTACTCCAACTGCCCTTAGTATAATAAATGCCAAAAGAAATAAGAAATGGCCAAATTTCATGGCCGGTGATTCCCAAGTGGAATAAGGAGGGGCAATGGACAAGGAAGACATCTTGGCCTTTGGCACCGTGGCGTCGTGCCTGAGCTTTACCAAAGCGGCGGAGCGGCTCTACATCACCCAATCGTCGCTCAGCAAAAAGATCGCGCGGCTGGAAAAGGAATTGGGCGCCGAATTATTTTTTAGAAATCGTCACACCGTGAGCCTCACGCCGGCGGGGATGGTGCTCTACCAAGAGAGCGATGGATTTCTGCAATCCTTAGACCGCCTCACCGCAGAGGTGCGAGAAGCGGGGAAGGGGAAGGAAATGCGCCTCCGCGTCGCCATCCTGGGGGCGGGCCTGGCGCGGCTCTTCTTGCCAAGGCTCCAAGCTTTCGAAAGAAATCACCCGGACATCCAAGTGGACTACTGCTTCATGAGCTTTCATGAAATCTATTACGCCCTGGACACCATGAAAATCGACGCCGCCCTCACCAGCGACCTGGGCCTCTCCACCATTCCCGGCATCGAGATGAAAGAGTGGGGCCGAAGCGCCAACGTTCTCGTTCTTCCCGCAGGCCTGGGAAAGGAAATGAAAAATTTCTCACGCCTGGAAGAGGAGACTTTCTTCGTCCTCTCTCCCAAGTCCTCGGACCGGGCCATGGAAATGCTCAAGACCTTCTCCTCCCGCTGGGGCTTCCATCCGCGGAAAATTTCTGAAATCGAAGCCATCGACGAAATCTTATTTCTCGTCGAAGCCGGCAAAGGCGTAGCCATCCTCCCCTCCTTCGACGTGCCCAAAGAAAATCCCCATCTCTTCATCCATTCCCTCTCCGACGAAGCCCTAGACACCCCCATCGTCCTCGCCTGGAATCGGAGAAATAGGGCGGTGAAATTTGCAAGTATGCTGCTTGAGTAACAAATAGCACACGAAAATTTTTAGAAAGCGGGGTCAAGGGGCAAGGGGCAGGGGTCAAGGGGAGGTGCGGCGCACAAATCAGGAAGCGCCGCAAGTTTGGAAAGTCGGCG
>CAVEMF010000141.1:0-5553 GCA_963616715.1 Ruminococcus bromii
TCTCCATAGAGTATAATAAATAAAAATATTTCCTGTCGTTGCTTCATGGAGGAGTGACCATGTTTTTTAATTTGTTCAGCAAAAACAAAGATGAATTCATCAAGGCCTATGCCGAGAAGATGTCCGAGGCGGCATTGTCCGAGGAGCTTGATGCGGATGCGCTGGAGGAACTTATTTCTTATGCCAGGGAGAAGGATCTCTCCAATAAGCAGCTGGCGGCGGCGCAGGGCTTTGCTTGCGATATGGCTTTTGAAGAATTGTACCAGGAAGGCTACTTGGACGATGAGGATTATGAAATCTTTGCGGCCCTGGTGGATGCCTGCTACATGATGAAGCCGGAGCAGAAGTATCGCTACGAAACCATCGGCAAGCGCAGCAATGCGATTTACAAAATCCAGGAGAAGGGGCTCCTTCCAAAAATCAGGAAAGACTACGCCAGCGTGGACTATCGAGACGGCGAGAATCTGCATTTCGCAGCGTCGGCGAAGTTTATGAAATTGGTGGACACCAATGAGGCCGAGGTCCGCGTGGATAGAGAGCAGCCCTTCGTAGCCGGCAGTCTCACCGATGTGGCCAATGGAGCTTGGAAGGAAGACACCCCCGGCGCCTTCTTCATCACCACCCACCGCGTGGGGTTCCGTGGCAAGGAAAATGCCACCACCATGGAACTTGCTGACGTGGACTACATCGAACTGGGCAAAGGCCCCCTTCGCTTGTACGAAAAGGAAACCGGAAGAGTCTTAGCCGTCCGCATCGATGATTACGAGATGGCGGGGGTGCTGCTGTCTAGGTTGTTATAAAAACGTATGAGATTTAGTGATCAGCGATCAGTGATTAGTGATTAGGGCGCGTTTGGCGGAATGCAAACATAGGGATACCACTGCTATCGATTTAGCAAGCAGCATTTGAATCGCAATTGACTATAGCGAAAAATGCGGCCTGATCACTGACCACTGGTCACTGATCACCAAACCGATAGCGTTAATTACCCATCATCAAGGAGGAATTATTATGGAATTGGATCGCGTATTGAAGACTCGTGTTTCCATCCGCAAATATACGGACGAAGCTTTGACGGAAGAGGAAATCGCGGCGCTCTTGGAAGCGGCGCAGCGTTCGCCTATCGGGCACTTCGATTACAAAAATTATGCCATCGCAGTGATTACCGACAAGGAAGTCTTGAAGCAGCTGGCGGAGGAAAATGATGCGCTCTCCGGCCGCGGCGATCCGCTCTATGGCGCGCCGGCGCTGTTCCTCATCCTTCGCACCCATGACGCGGAGAATGATACGGCCAAGCTCAATGCGGGCATCATCGCCGAGCACATCCATCTGAAGGCAGTGGACCTGGGCCTGGGCTCTCTTTGCGTCTACAGCTTCCTTCGCGAATTTGAAAAGCAGCCGGGATACGGCGCCTATTTCCGTGCCCTGGGTCTCCCGGGCTACCAGCCCATCATGAGCGTGGCGGTAGGTCACACGCCGATTCCCGAAAGAGAACGGCGCCTTGCTGCTCGTCTCAAAGTTCTTCGTTTCGAATAAGGAGGAATGGAAAATGGAACTCAATCAGGTACTCGCACTTCGGAAATCCGCGCGGGCGTACACCGCGGAGCCGGTAAGTGAGGCGGACATCGACGCCCTTTTGAAAGCCGCCATGGCTGCGTCGGTAGGGAAACACAATGACGCCGGCTACGTGCTGACCGTGGTGAAGGACCCGGCGCTGCTGGCCCAGATCGACAAGGAAGCAGAAGAGAAATTGGGTAAGCCCCACATGTTTTTCAATGCGCCGCTTCTCATTTTGATTTGTGAAACCAAGGAGGCCTTTGGCCACCTGAAAGAATTCGACGCCGGCATCATCGCCGAGCACATCCATCTCAAAGCCACTGACCTGGGTCTGGGCTCTGTGGTCCTCTTCGGCTTCATCCATCACCTGGGCCATGAGGCAGAGTACGTGAAAGCACTGGGGCTCCCCGAAGGCACCTACCCGCTCCTTGGCGTAGCCGTAGGCCACTCTCGCGCAGCCGGGATGGAGAGGAAAGAAGATCGGAAGTTTACGGTTATTGAGCGGTAAGGCTGGAGGCTCAAAGAAGCTTTTCCGCAAATGAGGAGTTAGGAGTTAGGAATTAGGAGTGAGGAGTGGAGGTGCGCCGCGTCAATTCATATAGCGGCGCTTTTGGAATAAGGACGCGCTAGCCTGCTTCCTCATAGCCTGGAGCTTTGAGCTGGGAGCTGGTAAGCTCGCCCCGCGAGACAATAACGCTACGGTCAAAAACGCATTGCATCATGATTTAACCGTCAAGCATGCTTATTGACTCTAACGGAGCTCCAAGCTCCTAGCTATGAGGAAGCAGGTAAACGCGCCTTATCCCTTATCTCCTATCCCTTTATGCAAAGGAGGTACCCCTATGCCTATTCTCACCGGCGATTGGAAACAGGATTTCTTATACTTTGATGGACGGATCAACCGCAAGGTATT
This sequence comes from Ruminococcus bromii, assembly GCA_963616715.1. Lineage (GTDB taxonomy): Bacteria > Bacillota > Negativicutes > Veillonellales > Dialisteraceae > Dialister. The sequence continues at coordinate 2,471 of CAVEMF010000141.1, forward strand.
TCTATTTCGCAATTTGATCCTCTACGGGATTTCTATCGTAGTGCATCTTTTGATGTGGCTCATCTTTAGCAGCGCTGCGTCTTGGATCGTGTCGGTGGCTTTTGCAGCGCCGGGATTTTCCCTGGGCATCCGCCGTCTCCACGACCTGGACAAAACCGGCTGGTTCTCCCTCATCTATTTCATCCCGGTGGTGAACGTGATCTTTGAGCTCTATCTCCTCTTTTGCAAAGGCACCGAAGGCATGAATCGCTACGGCAGCGATCCCTTAGAAAATATGGATTAAACCCTCCAATCAGAAATCCTAAGATTTCTTGAAAAGAATGTAGCCGTTTGTCCCTGGTAGTAGCCGTGAAAATGACTAAGCAGCCAATCGCGCCCTGATCACTGATCACTGACCACTAATCACTAAACCAAGAAAATATTTTCAAAAAAATCTTGACAAAGGAAATCGGCGGTGCTAAAGTAGTGCACAACAAAACGATGAAGAAAAGAGTAAGCACTCTGATGCTAGCAAAGCGAGTCCGGACAGTGAAAGCGGATATGGATAAGATGCTGAAGTGCATTTCTGAGTTTGGCGAGCTGAAGGCGAGTAGGCTTTCCCGGGAACTCCCGATACAGGGTCAGGGTTTGATAGAACCTTTTAAGGTGTATTTGGCGACGAATACATGAAATTGGGTGGAAACACGAAGCTATGGCTCTCGTCCCTTATGGGGCGGGAGCTTTTTGATTTCTAAATTTCATACGCGGCGATGAAGAAAAGAGTACGCATCCCGATGACAGCAAAGCGAGTCCGGACAGTGAAAGCGGATATGGATAGGGAGCGGAAGTGCATTTCTGAGCCAATGGGCTGAACGTAAGTAGGCCATTCGGGGGCGCCCGTTATAGCGCGAGAAGGAAAGAAGAATGGTGCGATTAGGGCTATCGGTTTCGTAGCCGGTAATCGGTGGTCGGTAGTCGGGAAGCGCTTACCGCTATGCATACATATTGGTATCACCTGTATGTATACTATCGTCAAATGCGAACCGACCACCGACTACCGACCACCGACTACTAAACCACTATCGCTATTCCGATTTTCTTTACTGAGGTATATCGCACATGATATATAAATTTGGGTGGAATCACGAGTCATCGTCCCTTGGGATGGTGGCTCTTTTTATTTTTAGAAATATGGTGATGAAAATGAAACGATGTTGGAGTTTAGAAATTTTGATTTCATTGGATTGATAGGCAGACGGCCGAATCAATCAGTACAAGATGGGCAAAAGGCCCGAAGGAGAAAATTATGACACAGACAAAAAGAGAATTGATTCAGGCTGTATTCCATAACGAAAAGGCAGACCGGGTGCCGGTGGGATTTTGGCACCATTTCTTAGCCGATGAAGTGGGGGCAGACGCTTTCGCTGACCCATTGCTTACAGAGAAAGCGCTCTCGGGACAGGCGGATTTCTACCAAGCTTTCGCGCCGGACCTCATCAAGATCATGACCGATGGATTCTTTGGCTATCCCCATCCGCTTTTGCAGAAGCCGATCGAAAGTCCTCACGAAATTTTGGAAATCACACCGCTCACAAAAGATTCTGCATGGTTCAAAGACCAGATCGCTTACGCGAAGAAATTGGTTTCCCTCTATGGCAAAGAGGTGCCGCTTTTCTATAATCTCTTCGCTGTGCCGAGAACTTTGGAATTTGTGCAAGCATCCTTGGGCCATCCGATTCATCTCGCAGACTGGCTGAAGAAGGAGCCAAATAAATTGGCCCATGTGCTGGATGTGATTTCCGATGACTACGCTGCACTGGCGAAGGCGCTCGTCGAAGAGGCGGGGGTCGATGGGATTTATCTCTCGGTGAATAATATCAACGCCGACGAGGTGAGCGAGGAGGCTTATAAAAATTATATCGCTCCCTACGAATTGAAAATTTTAAAAGCTGCCAATGACGCGGGCGGCGAGAATATTCTCCACATCTGCGGCTACCATGGTTTCCACAACCATCTGGAGTGGTACAAGGATTATCCATTCACTGCGGTGAACTGGGCGGCCATGGTGGAAGGCGTGACACTCTCCGAAGGCAAGGCGCTTTTTGGCGGCCGGGCGGTGATCGGTGGCTTTGGTCAGACGGAAGAGGATTTGATTTACAAAGGCAGCGAAGAGGAAATCAAAGAGGAAACAAAGCGGCTCTTGGATGAGGTGGGCACCACCGGCGTGATCCTCGGCGCCGATTGCACGATTCCTAGAGACACAGACATCGCACATTTGAATTGGGTTCGCCAGGCAGCGAATGGGTATAAAGCATAAGGAGACACATCATGAAATATACAAAACATCTTTGGAAAGCAGCACTCATCATTGGTGCATTGGGATTGGCAGTAGCCGCATCGGGCTGCGGCGGAGATAAGGCAGAGAGCGGCGCGAAGTCCGCATCTGCCGGCGGTGAAAAGAAAATCGTCAAGGTAGCGCACACGGCGCATTATTTCCCCTATGACTATGTGGACGACAACAACAAGTCCGACGGCTTGGAAGTGGCGGTCATGAAGGAAGTGGCTAAAAAATTGCCGCAGTATGAATTCCAGTATTTCCCCACCTCCGATGACGACCTCTTAATCGGCGTAGAGTCCGGCAAGTATGACGTGGGCACCAAGGGCATTTGGAAGACCCCGGCCCGCGAGAAGAAATATATTTTCTCCAAGAACAACATCGCCGCTAGTGTCATTGGCGTGACCATCCGCAGCGAGGATGCGAACGCTATCAAGAACCTGGACGACTTCGCGAAGGCCGGCAAGAAGTTGGTGCCCATCGCGCCGCAGAATGCCCAGTACCAGGTGGTGGAGGATTACAACGCCGCCCACCCGGATCACCCTATCGCGCTGGAAGCGTCGGAAAATTTCCAGGTGGCTGATGCTTACAGCTGGGTCCTGGAAGGTCGCTATGACGGCTACTTCTCCATTGAGCTGGCTTACCAGAAGAATGTGACCGCCAAGGATGCGCCCTATGGTCAGTTCAAAGACAAGCTCACCTATTTCCGCTACAAAGCCCTCCCCACCTACCCGCTCTTCAATAAGAAAGACAAGCAGCTGGCTGAGGA
>CAVEMF010000142.1:0-5541 GCA_963616715.1 Ruminococcus bromii
AAATTTTTATGATTTTTAAATCTTCGATTTAATCAGTGGTTTTCTAAAAGACATGAGAACGCATGAGGCTCTTTTCATTTTTTGGAAAAATAAAAAATCCGCTTACGGGAAATTCGATTTCCTATGAGCGGATTTTTCTACTGAATTATGATAAAACATAACCATGGTGCTGCTAAAGACGGTGGCGGTTAAAATAAAAGCCCCAAGGAGGTCCTAGACCTCTTGCAACAAGGGGGTGTTGGATATGGGAAAGTACGAATTCTTATTTGCACTGACTCTGATGGCACTCTGTGTTATCTTCAAGTAAGCTTTAAAAAGTCCAACGAAAAAACCGCCCCAAGCTTCCCAGGCTGAGCGGTTTTCCGTTAATCCAAGTGGGGCTTAACCTCTATCGGGTAGCACCATTTCTATATGTATTATATCACAACGAAAAGAAATCACAAGAAGAAAATAAGGGATGGGCATTTGCTAATTTTCCGAAATCGGCGCCGCTTTCTCATTTGATGTGCCGCGCCTCCACCCCTTCCTCCTCCCTCGTCCCTAGTGCGTCTTGAATAAGCCCCGCCCCTCCTGTAAAATAAAACCAAAGGAGGGGCGTTTATGTTTGTCGGTGTAGATATGGTAAAGATCGCGCGGTGGGAGAAGATTTTGGAGAAGTATCCCAAGCGGATCGAGAAAATTTTTACAGAGGAAGAGATCGCCCACTGCGAGAAGAAGGGAAGGAAGCGGGCGGAGTCTTACGCGGCTCTTTGGGGCGCCCGCGAGGCGGCGGGAAAGGCGCTGGGCATCGGCATCTTTGGCTCGGCTTGGCAGGATGCCTACGTGACCTGGGGCGAGTACGGCGCGCCGGTGTTGCATCTGCAGGGCACCTTCGCGACGCGGGCTGAAGCGCTGGGCATTTCCGATATGGCGATTTCTATTTCTCATGAAGATGACTTGGCCATCACGGTGGTGGTCATGGGGAGGCAGAAATGATACTGACGGATACAGAGGAATCTCGCCGCTTGGACAAGCGGGCCATGGAGGACTGGGGTCTTCCGGAGATGGTGCTTATGGAAAATGCCGGCGCCTCGGTGGTGGCGCTGACGGATGGGGAGGTGACTTGGAACGGGGCTTTTGCGGTCATCGTCTGCGGCACAGGAAATAATGGGGGCGATGGCTTTGTCATCGCTCGCCATGCAGCAGCGAAAGGCGCGAAGGTGATGGTGCTTCTTATGGGCGATGAATCGCATATGAGCGAAGCCGGCAGGTGCTATCGAGCCATGGTAGAGAAAATGGACATCCCTGTCATCGCCATCGAGAAGGCGGCGGATTGGATTTCTTACATTTACAAAGCGGATATCCTGGTGGACGCGCTCATCGGTACCGGTCTTTCTCGAAATGTAGAAGGCGAGAAGGCGGCCATGATCCGCCTCATGAACGAAGCGCCGGGGACGGTGATTTCCGTTGACATCCCCAGCGGCCTTTCGTCTGACACCGGCGCGCCTATGGGCATCGCCGTGGAGGCGGACTATACCGTGGCGCTGGGATCTGTGAAGCGGGGACACGTGCTCTATCCCGGGAAAGAATGCTGCGGGAAGCTTTTGTATTCGCCCATCGGCATCCCTGACAAGGCGCGGGAGGGTTTCCCAGTGCAGCTTTTTGGACGTAAAGAAGCAGCAGCCTTCCTCCCTCAAAGAAATATGATTTCCCACAAAGGGAAAAATGGTTTTCTTGCCATTCTCGCCGGCTCTGTGGGCATGGAAGGTGCGGCGCTTCTTGCGGGACAGGGTGCGCTCTATGCCGGCGGCGGAAAGATCGCGGTCATCGCGCCCAAAGCGGCAGCGGATAAATTGGCATTGAAGCTGCCGGAGCTCATGGTGTCCTATTTACCTGCTAGATACACTTTGAGAGATCTCATTCCTGAAGAATTCTGGTGCTCTGATCCCCATGCGGATGAATTTGACTGTGACATAGAGGATGACTTTGACGATGAGCCGGAGTACCTAAGCGACGAGGGCTCGGAGCCGCCTTGCTTTGTAGAGGCCATGATGGCTGCGCTGAAAGAAAAGTGGGATGCCTACGACGTGCTCGCCATCGGCCCGGGGCTTGGCCGCGGGGAGAAGACACAGGAATTTGTTTCCTCGGTTCTTCGTGAGTGGGGAAAGCCCATGGTCGTGGACGCCGATGCGCTCTTTGCCATCAAGGAAAAGGAAATCGACTTGAAGACGCTACCGGGCGATTTGATCCTGACTCCGCATGTGGGAGAATTCGCCCACCTGACAGGCCTTTCGCCAAAGGAAATCGAAGCCCATCGGATCGACGCGGCTATTTCCTTTGCGAAGGAAAATCAAGTGACCTTAGTGCTGAAAGGCGCGCCTACGGTGACCGCGCTTCCCGATGGCCGGGCGTATGTCAATACCACCGGAAATCCCGGCATGGCCACCGGCGGCATGGGTGACACCCTGACCGGCATCATCACCGCCTTGGTGGGCCAAGGTCTCCCGTCAGAAGAAGCAGCGCCTCTCGGTGTCTACCTCCACGGCCTCGCTGCGGACCTTTTGGCCCAGGAAATCCCGGTGGGATACACCGCGAGCCAGGTGGCGGAGATGGTGCCGAAGGCGAGAGCAGATTTAGTAATTAGTGATCAGTGATCAGTGATTAGGACGCGTCTAGCGGTTTTCTCACCTTCGATACTTCCACTATTGATTTAATCAGTGGTTTCCTAGCGATTGGTGATTAGCGGTACTATCATACAAATGAGTAAGCAGTCAAATGCGCCCTGATCACTAATCACTGATCACTGATCACTAAATCGATTACATAAAGGAGGAATCAAATGACCTATTTCAAGAAACTATTTCAAACAATCATCGCCCTGGTGCTGACGCTGACACTGGGGCTGGCCCTTTCCGGCTGCGGCGGGTCTTCGGCGGCTTCTTCGGCGAAGTCGTCTAGTACCGCGAAAGCGTCAAAGGGTTCGGCGCTGACGATCCGCATGCTCGACATCGGGCAGGGGGACTCGTTCCTTTTGGAGAAGGATGGCAAATTCGTTCTGATTGACGCGGGGGATATCGAGCACCGCGAGGCCATCGTGCAGCTTTTGCAGAAATATAAAGTGAAGACCCTTTCGAAGGTGGTCATCACCCATCCCCATGCGGACCACTTGGGCGGCATGAACGCGATTTTCAAAAATTTCAAAATCGAATCCATTTATGATGATGGCGTGGTGTCCGGCACCGCTTCCTATAAGAATTATCTGAAGCAGATTCAGGCGAATAAAATCGCTTACAAAACTTTGAAGGCCGGCGATAGCGTGAATTTCTTCGATGGTGTCACCTACAAAGTGGTGGGCCCGGTGAAGGATCTGAAGGACAGCAAGGGCAAAGAAGACCTCAATAACAACTCCATCGTGGGCCGCCTCAGCTATGGTGATTTCTCCATGATGTTCACCGGCGATGCGGAGAAGGAAGAGGAAGCCTCCATCTTGTCTCAGAAGGCTACCTTGAAGAGTAATGTGCTCAAAGTGGGCCACCATGGCAGCCGCACCTCCACGTCTCCTGATTTCCTGAAAGCCGTAGCGCCGAAGGATGCTTTTATTTCCTGCGGCCAGGGCAATGACTATGGCCACCCCCACAAGGTGACCGTGGACAAGCTGGAAAAGGCGAAAGTGAATATGTACCGCACTGACCGCGACGGCACCGTGACCCTCACCACCGACGGCAGCAGTTACAAGATTTCCAAAGAAAGGAAATAAGCATATGAAAGTAGAAGCTATCGTAGACCGCATCGAGGGCAGGAAGGCGGTCCTCATCACCGAAGAGGAAGAGGAAATCAAAGTCCCCGCTTCTTGGTTTCCGGATATCCATGAAGGCATGGCCATCGACATCACCTTCACCGAAAATCCCGAGCGGGAGGCGTCCTCCCTTGCAGAAGCCGAAGACCTCCTGGCGCAGATTAAGAAGATGAATCCGACCGCGGAGTGATGGAGAGGCTACTGCTGGTGCATACATGTCGATATCGCTTCTAGCTGCTAGCTGCTGGCTGCTAGCCGGCTAGTGCTACAGGCTCAATGCACGCGGTAGTGTCAAGAGGTACGCAATTAGCGGTTGGTTCAGTGTCTGCTACTTCTGCTAAAAGCGGGGCGCACTTTGCTGCTGCCCCATTGTTCCTCTGGCCGACTAGCAGCCAGCAGCTAGCAGCTAGAGGCAACATCGACATGTGCGTACTGGCGGTGGCGTCGCACTCTTAATCGCATTTTCCCCTTTACATTTCCTCGATTTCCTTCTAATATAGGATGTAACACAATTTGTGTATCTTATATTAGGAGGATTTTTTTATGGCACAGACTAAGAGAGAACTCGTACAGGCAGCTCTTGATTGCAAACCGGTGGATCGCGTGCCGGTAGGTTTCTGGCATCATTTCCTGGCAGATCAGAGACATGCAGACGCACTGGCCGACCAGTCCGCTTGGGTGGACAACCTGGCAGGGCATGAGACATTTTATCAATCCTGGCATCCGGATTTCATGAAAATCATGACCGATGGCTTTTTCCTGTATCCCCATGAACAGCTCCATGATCTGAAATCGATCCATGACGCCGTAGGCATCAAGCCATTGGGGAGAGACTCCGCGTGGGTGCAGAAGCAGGTAGAGCTCTGCGGCATCCTTTGCGAACGCTATGGCAAAGAAGTCATGATGTTTTACAACCTTTTCGCGCCGACCCGCTGCATTGAATTCCAGCAGACCGGAAGCGATGCGAAGACTGTCATCACCGGATTCATGAAGGAAGACCCGGAAGCACTGAAGGAAGTCATGGCTGTTCTTTCCGAAGACATTGCTACCCTGGCGAAGGCAGTCATCACCGACGGCCATGCGGACGGCGTGTACCTCTCGGTACAGAACATCCCGCATCCTGATATGACGGAAGAGAAATACAAAGAATTCATCACCCCATCGGAAGTGGCGGTCCTCGAAGCAGCTAACAGCGTCTCGGACTACAACCTCCTTCACATTTGCGGCTACATGGGCTGCCACAATGACCTCAACTGGTACAAAGACTACCCGGTCAAGGCCATCAACTGGGCCGTAGCCTTCGAAGGCGTGTCCATGGAAGAGGGCGAAGAAATCTTCGGCCACCGCTGCGTCATCGGCGGCTTTGACAACAACGCAGAAGGCGTGCTCTATAGCGGCACGAAGGAAGCGGTGGAAGCGGAAACAAGACATATTCTTTCCAAAGCAGGCACCCAAGGCGTCATCCTCGGCGCTGACTGCACTGTACCGAAAGATATTTCCCCGGAACGCTTCAACTGGGTCAGAGACGCAGCCGCTGCATACACAAAATAAATAAAATGGCAAAGGAGCTGTGGAAATACATTTTCGCGGCTCCTTTTTTAGTGAGGAGTGAGAAGTTAGGAGTGAGGAGTGGAGGTGCGGCGCACCTTCCCTCCTCCCTCCTCACTCCTAACTTTCAAATCGATTGGAGGAAATTATTTTGGATTACAGCAAACTTTACATCAATGGAGAATGGGTCCCCGGCGCATCGGGCGAGATGATCGACG
>CAVEMF010000143.1:0-5487 GCA_963616715.1 Ruminococcus bromii
ACTTTAACGACTGCATACCGTTCCTTGACGGTGGCTGCTTTACTTGCGCTTTCTTTGCCTTTCGCGGCCACTTCGGGGTATAGCTTCTCGAATTGACTCCAATCGTTCAGGAGAAGACCATAGTGCAGCGCTTTCTTCCAGGGTTCGATTTCTTTGGGGTACAGATAAGACTTTTGGTCGTTCCCAAAGCTCCAGCAATTGCGCACATAGGGGTCGGTGTCTTTCAGGCGAAAGAAATCCTCGCGGCTGATCCACCGCGTCTCATTTCTGTATTTCCCCGCGATGGCATCACCGAAGAGCAGCGCCGAGTCCGTGATGTCGCTGGCCGTGTAGGTCTCGTATTTCCCGCTGAGCATCGCCGCATGGGTGACGGCGCACCCGCCGGCGAATAGGTCATAGAAGTGCGTCGCCTTTGGCAAGTGCTCTACCACCCACTCGGCGATGCCGTTCTTGCTACCCTTATATGGCAATCCGTACCGCATAAGCCTCCATGAAAGATTTCCAATAGAAAAGCCCGGCTTTCGCCAGGCTTCCCCTTACAATTCCGAAAAATATTTGATTGCTTGCTCTCCCTTGGTGACTCCGTGGAGCTTCACCATGGATGCAAATTCTTTGATGACCGCCCATTCGTCTTCATAGGCTCTGATCTGATGTCCCGCCCGTTGTCCTTTCGGGTTCACGGTCTTATTCTTTGCGCCGGCGGGACGGCCGGCGCCTTCTCTTGCTCCGCCTCTTGGCATCATTCGCTCCTTGTCTTGGTAAAATGACAGTACAGGGCTACCAGGTAGGCCACAACGCCTGCCATCCACCCATAATCCCATGCATCCAGTTTCTTGAAATCCAGATGCCAGGCCACGAAGATGTCCATGATGCCTATGAGCAGTAATAAGATTTTCATTCCCTTACGGCATGCAAGTATGGTATAGTAAGGGTGAGGGGCTTTCGCCCCCTCCCTTACCGCCGCCTTCTTAGCGCTTGTAGTGGTCCAGTATTGCGAGTACCGAAGCCCACACCGCTAGTAGAGTGGCGGTTTTCTCTATGATTTTCCATAGAGTTTCAAGCTCTTGCATGCCTTTCCCTCCTTTCTTCTTAGATTTGGGAATCATCTCCCATGTCTATAGTATAGCACTTTATGATTTATTTGTGAGGTAACTATTTCAGAAAGAAGGAAATTTTCTTACCATATGCTCGTCTGGCTGTAGGCCTTACGAGCTTTTTTCTTGCGCTTTTTCGGCGCGCTGTCTTTTGTATTCGGCGCCGCCGCTGCGCCTTCCAGCTTGTCCCAGTCTATTTCGAGGCTTTGGAGGCAAGCGAGGTTATAGTTTCGAAGGTCCAGCGGTTCATTGCGCACGCCTTGGGTGGGGTCCCATATTTCTTTGATAATCCCATTGCGCTTGATGCGCATCTTGTGCTCGGAAATGATGCCCTTGAAATACAGGTCATCATAGCCCCGATGGTTCAGCGGCGCTTCTTCGTCTTTGGGGAAGTGGGCATACCGCGGGCCCGGCGCTTCTACGGCCAGGGCATTCATGATCTGCTGCTTCCCATCGTTGACTCCTAGAATCACAAGCGGGATATTTCCGTATCCCTTGGTTGGGCTGATTTTATGGATCAGCGGGATACCCGGGCCGCCCATGCCTTTGATGGCGAAGCGCTGCTTCGTGAAATTCTCCATGCAGTAGGTGAGCACGGCGGAGGAGTAATGGCCGCCGGAGTCGATGAAGGTTCTTAGTATCTTGAGCCCCGTCCCGTCAGCATAGTGATACACGCGGTCGAGCACTTCATCCAGCTCTTGCCAAGTGCGTGCCTGGTCGGGCTTTCCCAAGATGATGCCTTTGAAAATGCCCCAGCTTTCTTCGTCGCGCCCCCAGCCGCACACCTCGTACTCCAGGCGGTTGTCCTGCGTATCCACGGCGGCGGTCAAGACTTTGACTCCATCTGGAAGCTCAGCGCCGTATTTCTCGCGCCGTCTTAGAAATGGGACTTCATCAGCGAAAGCGCCCGCCTGCTTGTAGCTTTCCCCGAAGCGGGTATTCTTTACCACCTTTTCACGCTCCGGGTCTCCCTGAGCTTCCAGCCATTCCCTCATGATTTCCGCCCAGGAAATCCAAGGGGAAGAGAAGGCGTTCAGAGAAAAGGAGCGGCAGCCGTTCTTTCTCGCATCCGGATTATGAGCCACGTATTTCTGCGGCGCGGCTTTCATGTCGCGCTCAGAGAAAGAGAATCCGCAATCAGGGCAGCGCCATGTGACAGAATGAACCACGAAAGTCCTCTTCCCTCGGTGCTCATCTGCCTGATCCGCATCGGTGTGCATGTCATTCACTAAGAGCTTGTGATACTCCCCGCAATTGGGGCATTGGTGCTGCCACTCTTCCTGCGTGCCCGCCATGTACTCCTCGTCGATACGACTAGAGCCTTCATTGGTGGGCGTGGAGAATAAGCCCATCACGCGATTCCAGAAGGTAGTCATACGCTTGGCTGCCAGGTCTACAGGGTCGCCCTCTGTGCCGGCGGAGTCGGGGAATCTGTCCACCTCATCGCAAAGCAGCACGCGGATAGGACGGGACGCCAGCCCCGCCGGACTATTCGCCCCACACATGATGAGACGGCCACCGGGGAAAATCTTACTCAAAATCGTATTATTCGCGTCCCTGGAGGCCACGTCGCAGAAGAGACTATTCAGCACCTTCGTGTCGCGGATCATGGGCGCTATACGTGTTTTTGAGAAATCGGTAGCCATCTCCACGGTAGGCTGTAATACAAGCGTATTGCACGGATCTACATGTGCGAACCGTCCCAGAACATTCAGCAGCGCCTCGCTCTTCCCCACCTGTGCGCAGCATTTGACGACAACTCGGTGCACGCCCATTTCCGTAAATGCATCCATTACGTCTTTCATGAATGGAGCTCTGCTTGTTCTCCATTGCCCCGGCTCAGCGGCTCCGGCCGAAATCATTCGGTAAGTATCCGCCCACTCCGATACGCTTATCTTAGGGATCGGCTTCAAACCGCTTCTTGAAACGGTTCGCCAAAGTTCTTCGGCGCTTTTCACTTTTTCTCACCATACTTTTTCTCGTACCACGATTTTCGAAATAAAGCATCGCCTGTATATCCCCGCTTGAATCGCTCCAGCATCGCTGAATAAGAAACATGGGCAATCTGTGCCGCGACTGACAGCGGAATAGTCTGCCCATTATACTCCACGAAATATTTGCACTTTTTGTTGTTACGCTCAGGGGTGGCGTAAGCCCGCCTTACCAGATCCAAGTCTGTGCACCCCGCCTTTATCCTTGACAAGATAGTTACTTCATGAATCTGATATTTTTCCACCGCTTGAGATAGCGTCATCCATTCTCCCGCGATTTCAATCCATCGGTTATTCCGCTTATTTCTCCCCTGTTCCTTTGGCGTTGCCCACCGGACATTTCCAGGCTCGTAATCTCCATTGTTATCAATTCGGTCAAGACTAAAGCCTGGCTTCCCGAAATTAGGGAGGCCGCTTACATCATCAAAAAACTTTTGGAAGTCGTGCCATTTGTCACACACTCGAATCCCGCGCGCGCCATATGTGGGATATTTGGCATCTGTTTTCCTTTCGCATCGGCCGATCATGCTTGCCCACACGCGGTACAGCGCGGTCCTGGATTTGCCGTGAGTTCTACGACCAAGGCGGTTTCGCTCCAGCTTCAGGCATCCGCAGCTCTTCGTGTTCCCGTTTTTCAGGCTAGACCCCTCTACCTCAACTTCTTTCCCGCACTCGCACTGGCAAATCCACATAGAACGCCGGCAATTTGTCAGCCTCGAAAAAGAAACTACCGTAAGCCGCCCGAACTTCATCCCTACTAAATCTTTTCGCATGTTATCGCCTCTATGATGATTATACCATGCTTTATTGATTTGAAGCGCGATTATAATTCTCTAGCTGTCTTCATCGTCGTCCTCCTCGATTTCCTCGTCAAACAGGTCGGGGGAGTAGTCTGAAAGCTCCGACAGCTTTTCTTCTATTTCCGTGGTCATGGTGGTGTAGATGTCATCTTTGCTCTTGCCTTCTATCATGGGTGCCAGCTTCGAGGGAAGTCCCAAGAGCTGTGTCCGGAGATTGGAAAGCATTTCCGTCATCACGTACTCCACCACCCGCGCGGAGTAGGCCTGCTTCTTCATCTTTTGGAGCTGGAGCTCGGCGATTTCTCTTTTCGCCTTTTCGTGAAGCGCTTTCTCTTTGTTGAAATCCGCTTCCTCATCGGCGGCCTCTTGATAGAACCGCCGGAGATTCTCCACCAGAAGAAGGCTGCCATTGGCGTCGGTCTTGAAGGTACCGTCCTGTATCAGCTGCCCCACCCTTTGGCGGGTCACGCCGATGGCGCGCCCCATTTCCGTCTGGGTCACGGTCACAGCATTGATGCCCTGCGTGATCTTCTGCCCGCTTGCCTTTCTTGCGGCGGCAGTCCCTATTTTATTTTTGTCTATAGACGCCATGACAGAAGTCACCTCCAAAAGGAAAGCAAACATTAAAAAAATTTCATACCTAAACTTTTTTCGGGGTCGAGAGGACCGCAAGGCTCACGCCAGCCGTCCCAGAACCTAGAGGCTCGCGCCGAAGGCATGAGAAAACGCCCGCAGAGCACAGCTCGCAGGCGTCATAGTAAGAGAAAAGCGCGGCTAAGATGGCCGCGCCCTCGGCGCATGCGGTTGGCGTCGCATCGCCTAAAGTTTAGGAGGTAAGACGGCTCTCGTTGCCTTTATCTTACGCTACCATTGTACCACATGAGAATGTGTGATTGTGTTTGATGTTTCATTTCCTCCATGCAAAAACGCCGCACAAGCAGCAGTGCGGCGTCTTCGCTATAGAGTTGTGAGGTGCCACTATGTTTCAATCCACGCCTCTACGTGGAGGCGACGAATTTGGCTATCCCTATTATAGACCAAAGCGCAGAAATAATCCAATCCCAGCTTTGATTTATCTGTCAATCTTTTTATTTGCTGTCTTGCTAGGATTCATCCGCCGGAAATAATCCCGTTTCCTCCCATGGGCTTTCTGTTTTCATTTTGGCCTTTTTGACCGCGGGAGTTTTTCGCGACTTTCCGTAGTTTCTAGCGATGGCAGCAATGGCTGCGGCCTCGTACTTCCAAAGCATCCATCGGCCGTAGTGATGAATGCTCTCCATGGTCTCCCACCGCATTTCCTGCATCCATCGCCCCATCATCACGCTTTTTTGCATCGCGTTGTCGCAGCAGGAAATCATATCATAGGCTTTCGAGGTTTCCCCTTCAATGGTCAGCATCAAGACCGCCAGCTGGCGCTTCCGCGCTTGGTTCTTCTCCTCGGCCGCCGCCAGCATCTTGGAGATATCCGTATCGCTTCCACCGGACACACGGGGCTTCTCATAATCCACCGCGCGGATCTGGCACAAGTCCTCCGTCGCTCTTTCCAGCTCAGAGATTAAATCCCGCCGGAGTCGTCTATTTGCTTTGAGCCCTACGAAAAAT
>CAVEMF010000144.1:0-5459 GCA_963616715.1 Ruminococcus bromii
ATCACTAATCACTGATCACTAAACCGCCAATGTCTAAGGAGATCTTTATGAAAATCCTACTCGAACTTTTTCTCATCTTCGCCAAAATGGGAGCCGTCACTTTTGGCGGCGGCTACGCCATGCTTCCGATCCTGCAGCGGGAAATCGTGGACAACAAGCACTGGGGCACCGAGGAAGAACTCATGGACTACTACGCCCTGGGTCAAGTGACGCCGGGGATGATCGCGGTGAACGTGGCCACCTTCATCGGCTGCAAGCTCAAAGGCTTTTGGGGCGGCGTCTTTGCCACCATCGGCGTCATCACGCCGTCCATGATCATCATCACCGTGATCGCGCTCTTCCTTTCGCAATTTGAAGAGAATCCTTACGTGGCTCACGCCTTCGCCGGTATCCGCGCCTGCGTGTGCGTTTTGATCCTCGACGCTGTCATCAAGCTGGGGAAGAAATCGGTGAAGGACCAGCGCACGCTCCTCATCTTCCTCGCCATTCTTCTCCTCTCCCTCTTCGCCCCGGTCTCCCCGGTCATCTCCGTCCTGGCCGCCGGCGCTGCAGGATTTGTGATTATGCCACGTAAAAAGTAGTTTTTAGAGCTGGAGGTTTAGTGATCAGTGATCAGGGGTCAGTGATCAGTACGCGTTTAACGATAGCAAGAGATGGTGCATTATTGCTTTTCTACGTAGAAGGGAAAGGCACCATTTCCCACTAGCGTCAATTGCGCCCTGATCACTGATCACTAAACCGATAGCGTCAAAAGGAGAACCATATGATTTGGCTTCAAATGTTTTGGGAATTTTTCAAGACCGGTCTCTTCGCCGTCGGCGGCGGGCTGGCTACGCTTCCATTTCTTTACGATATTTCTGAACGCACCGGCTGGTTCACTGCGGAAGACATTGCGAATATGATCGCCATCTCCGAGTCCACGCCGGGACCTTTGGGCGTGAACATGGCCACTTACGCCGGCTTTCAGGCTCTCGGCATTCCCGGCGGCATCTTCACCACGCTTTCGCTCACGGCGCCGGCGCTCATCGTGATCACCATCATCTACGCGCTGCTCTCCAAGTTCAAGGAATCCGAAGCGGTCCATCGCATTTTCTACGGCCTGCGCCCTGCCTCCACCGCCCTCATCGCCGCCGCCGGCCTGGGCGTCGCGAAGGTTTCCCTCTTGGACACAGCGCTCTATGAAAATACCGGCGACCTCCTCGCGCTCTTCCAGTGGCCCTCCATCATCCTGGCTGTCCTCATTTACATCGGCCTCCGGAAATGGAAAAAGCACCCGGTCCTCTATATCGCCATCAGTGCAGTGGCGGGGGTGGTGCTGGGGTTATAAGTGATCAGTGATCAGTGATTAGTGATTAGTGATCAGGGCGCATTGGGCTACTAGCCCACATGTATATGTAATCCGTTAAGCATGTTTAAAAAGGCGTGATGCAATTCTTCTTATAATTGCATCACGCCTTTTTCCTTGCTATAATTCTTTTCAGAGTACTGCGCACAGCAGGCGGTTGGTCCTTCTCCAGAGGGACTGTGACCCTCTGATTACATAGAACTCCTACGGGAAATCTAGAGAAAGGAGGGCCTTCCCATGACTATCTCCGATTTTATTGCAATCGTAAGCCTCGGCTTGACTTGCTTCGGGTTAGGGTACGCCTTGGGCAAGGATATGAAGAATACGCAAAAATAGCCGCCTCGGCCTGACAAACTGAGCGGCAATTTTCGCTTACTTATTTTGTTTGGGACCAACCGACTGGCGGCAGTACTCTTTTCATGTATATTTTATCACAGAAAAAGATTCTTTGTCAAAGAAATCAAATAAGGTTTAGGGATTAGTAATCGGGACACTTTTAGTTATTAGCCTTGTTAATTGTATAACTGTTAAACGCACACAAAAGGCGCGATGCAATTTTTCCTATAATTGCATCGCGCCTTTTTTCTTGCTATAATTCTTTTCAGAGTACTGCGCACAGCAGGCGGTTGGTCCTTCTCCAGAGGGACTGTGACCCTCTGATTACATAGAACTCCTACGGGAAATCTAGAGAAAGGAGGGCCTTCCCATGACTATCTCCGATTTTATTGCAATCGTAAGCCTCGGCTTGACTTGCTTCGGGTTAGGGTACGCCTTGGGCAAGGATATGAAGAACACGCAAAAATAGCCGCCTCGGCCTAGCAAACTGAGCGGCTATTTCTGCTTAGAAAATTTGTTGGGACCAACCGACTGGCGGCAGTACTCTTTTCATATGTATTTTATCACAGAAAAAGATTCTTTGTCAAAGAAATCAAATGAGATTTAGGGAACAGTGATCGCCGACTACTGACCACCGACTACTTATCTCGATAGCGATAATTGCTCCATGTTAGCTCAACGCTAAACGCGCCCTGATTACTGATCACTGATCACTAATTACTAAAGAAATAAAAAGGGAACTGCTCTCGCAGTTCCTTTTTTTCATGCTCGCAATATGGATTTCAAGAATGCTTTCGTACGCTCACTCTTCGGATGGTCGAAGACCTCTTCGCTAGTGCCTTCTTCTTCCACGCGGCCGTCGACCATGAAGAGGATCTTGTCAGACACGGATTTGGCGAATGCCATTTCGTGGGTCACGATGGCCATGGTCATATTTTCATCAGCCAGCTGCTGGATGGTTTTCAGCACTTCGCCGGTGAGCTCCGGGTCCAAGGCGGATGTCGGTTCGTCGAAGAGCATGATTTCCGGATTCATGGCCAGGGCGCGGGCGATAGCGACGCGCTGCTTTTGGCCGCCGGAGAGGCTGCCGGGGTACATGTCTTTTTTATTGAGGAGGCCGACTTTGTTCAGAAGGTCTTCAGCAACAGGAAGGATTTCTTCTTTCTTCATGCCCTTCACATAGATCGGCGCGGCCATGATGTTATCCAGCACGGTCATGTGCGGGAAGAGGTTGAAGGACTGGAAGACCATGCCCATCTTTCCCAAGATTTCTTTTGTCTTTGGCTCGGACGCATAGGCCACCTTGCCATTCTTTTCTTCTACCAGAAATTCGCCGTCCACGGAAATGGAGCCGCCTTCGATGGTTTCCAAATGGTTGAGGCAGCGAAGCAGGGTACTCTTGCCGGCGCCGGAGGGGCCGATGATGGAAATGACTTCGCCTTTTTCCAGTGTCATATTCACTCCGTGAAGGATCGTCAGCTTGCCGAAGTCCTTGCGGATATTTTTCATTTCAATAAAGCTCATGGCGCTCTCCTTATTCTTCATACACCGCGTATTTCTTTTCTACATAAGCCAGGATCTTGGTGAGGATGGCCGTGCATGCCAGGTAGAAGACAGCCGCCACCAGGAATGGCGTGGTATCGAAATCGCGCTGCACGAAAGCACGGGTGACGCGCATGAGATCGTTCATGGCCAGGATGTAGACCAGGGACGTGTCTTTGAGGAGCGTGATGGTTTCATTGCCCAAGGGCGGGATGACGCGCTTCACCACCTGCGGGAGGATGATGTGCCACATGGTCTGCTTGTAGGTGAAGCCCAAGACCTTGGCGCCTTCGTACTGCCCCTTGGGGATAGACTGGATGCCGCCGCGGAAAATTTCTGCAAAGTACGCCGCGTAGTTCGCCACGAATGCCAGGATGGCCGCCGGGAAATCATTGATCTGCAGGCCCAGCATCAAAGGCAGGCCGTAGTAGATGAACATGATCTGCAGCATCAAAGGCGTGCCGCGCATGACGTAGATGTACGTCTCCGCCAGCTTGCGGAAGATGGTGACTTTGGAAATACGGACCAGCGCCAAGAGCACGCCGATAGGCAGCGCCAAGACGATGGTGATCAAAAAAATCTGCGCCGAAATGCCCAGGCCGGCAAACATATTCGGCAGGATGCGAAGAATGTAATCCATAAAATGCTCCTTCATCAATGTAAAGATATCAAAGTAATCATACACTGATTTTATTATTTTAGCAAGATAGAGAAATGAAAGGGCGGGGGGCAGGAATTAGTAATCAGTGATCAGTGATCAGGACGCATTTAGCGATAGAGATAGATGCTGAGCTATACCTTTCACTAACACGGTAAATGCACCATTTCCTGTTAATTCCAAATGCGTACTAACTACTGACCACTAATTACTGACTGCTGAACCAACCACGTAAAGCAGCACCAACTTGCGCCCTAATCACTGACCCCTAATCACTGATCACTAATCACTAAACCGATAGCGTAAATCCCTCAAAAAAACGCACCCCGCCCGGCGATGCCTTGCGGAGTGCAAAGGGTAACTTTGATTTCAAATTATTTCAGCACAACGTCTTTGCCGAACCATTTTTCGGAAATCTTTTTCGCTTCGCCGCTGGCTACGACTTTGGCGATGCCGTCATTCAGGAGGTCAACCAATGCCTGGTTGTCTTTCTTGATGCCGATGGAGAAGGTGTCTTTGGAGACCACGCCTTCCAGTTCGCGGAAGGTACCCGGCTTCTTGGTCATGTAGTATTCGATGAGGACCGAGTCAGCGAGGACTGCATCGGTGCGGCCGGATTCCAGATCCATGAAGCAAGCGGTGAGGTCCGGGTAGGCTTTCACTTCAGCGAAGGATTTCTTGAAATTCTCATCGCGATTGAGAGCGGTCTCAGCAGTGGACGCTTCCTGGATGGAAATCTTTTTGCCTTTCAGATCTTCCGGGCTCTTTACAGCGCTGTCATTCAAGACGGCGTAGACCTGGATGTTATCCATGTACGGTTTGGTGAAGGCCAGCTTCTTTGTTCTTTCCGGAGTCATGGTGAAACCATTCCAGATGCAGTCGATGCGGCCGGAGTTCAGTTCCGTTTCTTTGGAAGCCCAGTCGATCGGTTTGAATTCGATGGGCACGCCGATTTCTTTGGAAACCGCTTCTGCCATATCGATATCGAAGCCTACGATCTTGCCGCTGTCATCACGGAAGCCCATGGGAGCAAAGGTGTCGTCCATGCCGGCTACGATCTTTGCCGGCTTTGCAGCTGCGCTAGCTGCCGCAGTGGAAGCTGCCGGCTTCGAGTCGCCGCAGCCTGCCAAGAAACCAACTGCACCTGCAGCGAGAACACCGGCGATCAACATTTTTTTCAAATTCATTTTCATCTCTCCTATTCCTGAATCTTTATTTCTTTATTTCGCTAAAGGATTGGTATGGCTATATACTACACGCTGCTTTTACTTTTGTCAAGTAAAGAAATAAAATATTCTTGGATAGACGCTGGAGGTTTAGTGATTAGTGATCAGTGATTAAGGGGTCAGGGTTCGGGGGGCGGGGGGGCAAGGGGTGGTGCGCCGCACAAATTATAAAGCGGCGCGAGTTTTAAAATGGAAAGCGCATTTACCTGCTACCTCACTACCGTGAACCGTTTACCGTGTAACCGTTTACCGTACATACAGCCGTGTGGCGATAAATTCTTGTGCGAAAGGTGTATCGCCGGAAGGCGCGCTATCGGTATAAGAACCCTCTAACGGTTACACGGTAAACGGT
>CAVEMF010000145.1:0-5413 GCA_963616715.1 Ruminococcus bromii
ATGACTACCTGATCATGGGGGCAATCCTCCTCATCACCGTGGCAGTCATCTACGGACGAGTAATGTATCATATGTAAAACGAAAGGAGCCCGGAAGGGCTCCTTTTTGTATTGGTGGGGAATGGCGCTAGGGGGTTAGTAGTCGGTAGTCGGTGGTCGGTAGTCGGGACGTGATTGGCTGCTCTCCCACTACCGTGAGCCGTTCGCCGTGTAACCGTTTACCGCGCGTATTTCCGGTTACGGGGAATGGAGATGCATATTGTTTCAGGAAAAGAAAACTTGGGCACTGGCTCCCGATACGTCAAGCATGCACGGATAACGGTTATGCGGAGAACGGTTACACGGTAATAGGGAAGCAATCAAACGCGTCCCGACTACCGACTACCGACCACCGACTACCAATCACTGACCGCTGACTACAAAATGATTGGCAACTAATGGGATACTTTCATTTCCCCTTTTCCTCCCTTCCCCTATATGGTAGAATAATAAAATCACAGAGGAAAAATTCCTTGATGAAAATTTAGATACGAGAGGCGAAACATTATGGCTCATTGCAATGAAAATTACTTAAACCTTCAGGGCGCTTATCTGTTTGCGACTGTCCGTCAGAAGCAGGATGCTTACAAAGCAGCTCATCCCAATGCAAATATTATTTCCCTTGGCATCGGCGACGTGACCCAGCCTTTGGCTCCGGCTGTCATCGACGCTATGAAAAAGGCCGTCGAAGAAATGGGCCATGTAGAAACCTTCCGCGGCTATGGTCCGGAGCAGGGCTACCTGTTCCTCCGCGAAGCCATCGCAGAACATGACTTCAAAGCCCGCGGCTGCGATATTTCCGCCGATGAAATCTTTGTCAGCAACGGCGCAAAGTGCGATGTAGGAAACATGCAGGAAATCTTTGCAGAATCCGATATCGTGGCTATCACCGACCCGGTATACCCGGTTTATGTAGACAGCAATGTCATGGCTGGCCGCAGCGGCAAATTTGAACGCGGCGCTTACGAACGCTTCGAATATCTGCCTTGCTATGAAGAATGTGGTTTCAAAGCAAACCTGCCGTCCCACGACCCGATGATTATTTATCTGTGCTCCCCGAACAACCCCACCGGCGCAGCGCTCACCAAGAAAGACCTCACCGTATGGGTACGCTATGCACAGCAGACCGGCTCCGTCATTTTCTTTGATGCCGCTTATGAAGCATTCATCACCGAAGACGATGTGCCGCATTCCATTTATGAAATCGAAGGCGCCAAAGAAGTGGCTATCGAATTCCGCTCCTACTCCAAGACTGCCGGATTCACCGGCGTTCGCTGCGGCTACTGCGTCGTACCGAAGGAACTGATGCTCGAAACCAAGAAAGGCGAAAAAGTATCTGCCAACTCCCTGTGGGATCGCCGTCAGTGCACCAAATTCAATGGCTGCTCCTACATCGTACAGCGCGGCGCGGAAGCCATCTATACCGAAGAAGGCCAGAAACAGATCCAGGAAACCTTGGACATCTACAGAAAGAATGCGCAGGTCATCCTCGAAGGTGCCAAAGAAGCAGGACTTCCCGCTTGCGGCGGCGTGAACAGCCCCTATGTATGGCTCACCGTACCGGAAGGTATGACCAGCTGGGATTTCTTTGATTTCCTCTTGAACGAAGCAGAAATCATCTGCACCCCGGGCTCCGGTTTCGGTCCTTGCGGCGAAGGCTATGTACGCCTCACTTCCTTCAACACTCCGGAACTCACCAAAGAAGCCGTAGAACGGATGAAAAAAGCACTGGCTGCTAGAAAATAAGTAAGGTTTTGAAAGTCTCGAAAGGTTTTCGAGGCTCGGGAAGCGCTGATTAAAAATGATTTAGTCAGCGCTCTCATTCTGTAAAGGAGTTTTCATGAGTACCAATCTGCAGATCGGCATTGTAGGCCTTCCGAACGTCGGCAAGAGCACCCTTTTCAATGCCATCACCAAAGCCGGAGCAGAAGCGGCGAATTTTCCTTTCTGCACCATCGAACCGAATGTAGGCGTCGTCGAAGTGCCGGACCATCGCATTTACGACCTGGCTGACATGTTCCACCCGAAGAAGACCACCCCGGCATTCACTCGTTTCGTAGACATCGCAGGCCTCGTAGCCGGCGCATCCAAAGGCGAGGGTTTGGGAAACCAGTTCCTCTCTCATATCCGCGAAACCGATGCCATCGCTCATGTGGTTCGTTGCTTTGAAGATGGAAATATCACCCACGTAGAAGGAAATATTGATCCGGTCCGTGATATGGACATCATCAATACCGAGCTTTGCCTGGCAGATTTGGAAAGTGTAGACAAGAAAAAGACCAAGACCGCCAAGCTCGCCCAGTCCGGCATCAAGACCGCGAAAGCAGAACTCCCGGTACTGGAAAAAGTATTCAACGCGCTGCAGGAAGGCACCCCGGCCCGCGCGCTGGACCTTTCCGACGACGACCTGGAAGTCCTGAAAGAGCTGAACCTCATCACCTTGAAACCGGTGCTTTACGTGTTGAATGTGGCAGAAGATGATATTTCCGATCCCGCTGCCAATCCTTTTGTGCAGAAAGCAGCCGCTGAAGCAGAAAAAGAAGGAGCCAAGTGGGTACCGATTTCCGCAGAAATCGAGCAGGAAGTGTCCGAACTGGATCCGGAAGAAGCGAAAGCCTTCCTGGCAGATCTGGGCGAAGACGAACCGGGCCTGAACCGCCTCATCCGCAGCGCCTACTCCATGCTGGGCCTCATCAACTTCTTCACCGTCGGCGAAGATGAATGTCGCTCCTGGACCGTTCGCGCCGGCACCAAAGCGCCGAAAGCTGCCGGCAAGATCCACAGCGACATCGAAAGAGGCTTCATCCGCGCAGAAATCGTTTCCTACAAGGACCTGACCGACTGTGGCTCCTACGCCGTAGTCCGCGAAAAAGGCCTCCTTCGCGTGGAAGGGAAAGACTATATCATCCAGGATGGGGATATCGCGTATTTCCGGTTTAATGTGTAGTGTGTTAGTGATCAGTATTTAGTGATCAGTGATCTGTACGTGATTTCCGCTATTTTACCCTCTTCCTGTGTAAAAGTGGCCGATGGGCGGATCAGATACATTTCACAGGACGAAAAAACAAAAAATTAATATAAAAAGGCGCTTCTCTTCGAGGGGCGCTTTTTGTATTGTGAAAGTAGGCAAAGGCAAACCCGGCTCCTGCTAACTGACCGCAGATTCCTATTTGATTTGCTTTGTAGTGTATAATGAAATCAAAGAAGGAAAGGAGGATAGGGGAATGATTGAAATCATTACTACCCCGGTGGTGGAGGGGATGCTGTGCGCGGTGATCCTTTTGTCTCTATTGGCCGAGGTGAAAACGGCGGGATTTTCTGGCGGGGCGCTCGTTGCGGCTTTGGCGGGGTGTATCTTGATCGGCTCGAAGTGGTATATGACCGGCGGGCAGGTGCTGGAGTTTGCGCTCTATTTCGGTGGCATTGCGCTCTTGATCATGGATATTTTATTTCTTCTTTCCGGCGCTATCGCAGCTATCGGGCTGGTGGCGGTGCTTTCCGGGCTCTTTTTCACATTGGGAGGAAATATAGGCGCGCTCTATATCCTGTCGGCAGCCGTGGCTCTTTCTGCCATCGGCGGCTATTTCCTGGTGGACCAATTGCCTGAGAGTCCTCTTTGGAAGCGCATCACCCTGCAGTCGAAGCTCTCCGGGAAGGAAGGCTACGTGTCTTCCTCTCTTTCGCTTTCTACGTATGAAGGCAAAGAGGGCCGCGCGCTTTCCGTCCTTCGTCCCGCCGGCAAGGTGGAGGTAGAAGGCCACATCCTCGACGCCGTGTCGGAAGGAAGTTTTGTAGAAAAAGACGCCCCCATCGTCGTGAAAAAGGCGGAGGGGAATCATGTCGTTGTTGCGCGGAAGGGATAGGGGTTAAGTAGTCGGTGGTCGGTAGTCGGGACGCATTTGGCTGCTTTCCCACTACCGTGAACCGTTTACCGTGTAACCGTTTACTGACCCTTTTACTGATGACGAGCCATGGCGTGATATACCTTCTGTGCAAGAGGTTATCACCTCACGGCTCGCTAGCGGTAGCATGCACGGTTAACGGTTATACGGCAAACGGTTACACGGTAGTGAGGCAGCAGTCAAATGCGAACCGACGACCGACCACCGATTACCGACCACTTGATTGGATAGCGTTAAACGCCCTTTCTGTCGATTACCGATTACTTGTTTATAGGAGGTCACTCATGGAGCTTCTCATATTTCCTGTCATTATTTTCTTTTTAGTCATTATTTGTTTGTCTGTGCTTTTGCATTTCGTGCCCATCGGGCTTTGGGTGTCTGCTTTGGCGGCGGATGTGCGGATTTCTCTTTTCAATCTGGTGGGCATGCGGTTCCGCCGGGTGTCGCCGCAGATGATTGTATTGCCGCTGATCAAAGGGACGAAGGCGGGGCTGGCGCTCAATGTGAATCAGCTGGAAGCCCACTATCTGGCCGGCGGTAATGTAGACAACGTGGTGGACGCACTGATCGCAGCGCACCGGGCGCAGATCGATTTGTCCTTCGAACAGGCCGCAGCCATCGACCTGGCGGGCCGCAATGTGCTCGAAGCAGTGCAGATGAGCGTTAATCCGAAGGTCATCGAGACGCCGACGATTTCTGCGGTGGCGAAGAATGGTATCGAGCTGAAGGTGCGAGCTCGCGTGACCGTGCGTGCAAACATTGACCGCCTGGTCGGCGGCGCCGGGGAGGCGACCATCATCGCCCGTGTCGGCGAAGGCATCGTCACCACCGTTGGCTCTTCGGAGAAGCATACGGACGTCTTGGAGAATCCTGACCATATTTCCCGTACCGTCTTGGGTAAGGGCTTGGACTCGGGGACGGCTTTTGAAATCCTTTCCATCGATATCGCCGATGTGGATGTAGGTAGAAATATTGGCGCCCAGCTGCAGACGGACCAGGCCGAGGCGGATAAGCAGATCGCCCAAGCGAGAGCGGAAGAGCGCCGCGCCATGGCGGTGGCCAAGGAGCAGGAAATGCGGGCGTACACCCAGGAAATGCAGGCGAAGGTAGTGGAGGCCCAGGCTGAGGTGCCTCGCGCTATGGCGAAGGCTTTGGAAGAAGGCCACTTGGGTGTCATGGACTATTACAATATGAAGAATATCGCAGCAGATACAGAAATGCGCGAGCATATTTCCGGTAAGGCTGGAGATCATGCCGGCGTTTAGGAGGCTGTCCTATGGAATTTGAGCCGATAGAAGTCATATTCATGGTGATATGGTGCTTCTTCCTTTTTAAAGCGGTCTTCGGCGGGCGGCGAAAGAAAAAATTGCCGGAGCTGCCCGAGGAAGCCCCGCCGGAAAATTCACCTGCAGAAGCGGAGGAAAGCAGCTACGATTATGAGCGCCTGCGCCGCAAAATCCGCAAATCCTGGGG
>CAVEMF010000146.1:0-5388 GCA_963616715.1 Ruminococcus bromii
TTTGAATCTTCGATTTAATCAGTGGTTCCCTAGTGTCTGCTTTCAGGTTTAACCTCTTCTGACTGAATGTTCTTGCGCAATAAGCACGGCCACTTGCTGTCCCCTTCGCTCCATCTATTTATGTTGATAGATTTCATTACTACTATGAGACAGTCCGACTCCTGACGGAACATCTGGGTCTCTCCTCTTTTATCGGGATTCAATTCCCATTACCTTGCGGATTCCCTCAGGCCTCCCAGGTACACGCATCGTATCTTTGCACACTCGCCATGCTCTTTGACCCCGGCGGCACCTGCATGTCTCTCGCATATCGATCCATGCATTTCTGTCTGCGTCCAGTCGGAAGGAATCGACTACCACACTTTGTCATTACGAGGCTGAATCGCTTCACGCTAGCGGGGCTACCGCTTCGCATTACGGCTCTTGTGCTCCCCGACCTACGCTTAGACTGTAGCCTCACGACTGCAATCCCAAGGTCTAGGTACCAGCTGCTTGCTAAGCTTTACTGGGGCGGGACTTGCACCACGCCTATACAATGCGCGCCGAACTGGCGCACCTGATCACTGATCACTAAACCTCCCACGCCAAAAGCCCTCTCCAATGAGAGGGCTTTTGCGCCGCGCGGAAATTATGCAAATTTATGCTGGTAGGCTGCTTTGATGGCGGTTTCCTTATCCAGGCCTTCGGCCATGGCTTTGTTGATTTCTTTTTCCATGGCTTCGTATTCCTTCGGGATCACCTTGGTGAACCGCGGGAGGTAGGAGTCCCAGCGGGCCAGGATGGCTTCGGCCTTGCGGCTCTTGGTGGCCAGGTAGTGGGCTTCGATGAGTTTCTTGATCTCGGCGGCTTCTTCTTTGTTGGTGAGCGGTTCGAGATTGATGAGCTCTTTGTTGCACATGCGTTCATCCAGGTCGAGGATGTAGGCGGTGCCGCCGGACATGCCGGCTGCGAAGTTCTTGCCGGTCTCGCCCAAGATGATGGCTTTGCCGCCGGTCATGTATTCGCAGCCGTGGTTGCCCACGCCTTCGACGACCACAGTGGCGCCGCTATTTCGTACACAGAAACGTTCGCCGGCTTTACCGGAGACGAAAGCGCTGCCGCTTGTGGCGCCGAAGAAGGCTACGTTTCCGATGATCACATTGTCTTCTGCTTTGAAGGTGGCTTCTCTTGGCGGGCTGATGATGATCTTGCCGCCGGAGAGGCCTTTGCCTACGTAGTCATTGGCGTCGCCTTCCAAAGAGAGCGTGAGGCCTTTCGGGATGAAGGCGCCAAAGCTCTGGCCGGCGGAGCCGACAAAGCAGAGGGAAATGGTATCCTCCGGGAGCCCTTCGTCGCCATAGCGGCGGGAAATCTCACTGCCAAGAACGGTGCCGGCCACGCGGTCGGTGTTCTTGATGAAGAGTTTCGCGATGACCCGTTTCTTTTCTTCGAGAGCCGGCTTGCACATGCGGACGAGCTTGGCCATGTCCAGGGTCTTTTCGATTTCGTGGTCCTGGGCACGCATGAAGTGGTGGCCCACGGTGATGTCGGTGTAGGGACGGAAGAGGAGCGCGTCTAAGGAGAGGGTGTCTGCCTTTTTATTTCCGGTGAAGCTCTTCTGCTTCAGGCGATCGCTTCTACCCACCATGTCTTCTAAGCGGCGGAAGCCCAGGTGCGCCATGATTTCGCGAAGGTCTTCGGCCACGAAGCGCATGAAGTTCACCACGTACTCCGGCTTCGCTGCAAATCTCTTTCTGAGTTTTTCGTCCTGGGTGCAGATGCCGAAGGGGCAGGTGTTCTTGTTGCACACGCGGAACATCTGGCAGCCGATGGCGATGAGCGGCCCGGTGCAGAAGCTGAAGAGTTCGGCGCCAAGGAGCGCAGCCACAGCCACGTCGCGACCGGTCAATAGCTTGCCGTCGGTTTCCAGCTTCACGCGGTCGCGGAGCTTATTGAGGAGCAGCACCTGCTGCGCTTCGGCAAGGCCCAATTCCCAAGGAAGGCCGGCGTGGCGCATGGAGGTGCGCGGCGATGCGCCGGTGCCGCCGTCGTAGCCGCTGATGGTGATGCCATCGGCTTTCGCTTTCGCAACGCCCGCTGCAATGGTGCCCACGCCGCTGCCGGCGGTAAGCTTCACATTGATTTCTGCTTTATGGTTGGCATTTTTCAGATCGTAAATGAGCTCGGCCAAGTCTTCGATGGAGTACACATCGTGATGCGGCGGCGGCGAGATGAGGGCCACGCCCGGTGTGGAGTGGCGGGTCTTGCCGATGGCCGGGTCCACTTTGCTGCCCGGCAGGTGCCCGCCTTCGCCGGGCTTAGCCCCCTGGGCACACTTGATCTGGATTTCACTGCCGTGAACGAGATAATTTCCGGTGACACCGAAGCGAGCGGTGGATACCTGTTTGATTTCATCGTTGATGGAAATCCCATCTTCCTGCGGAAGGAAACGCTCGGAGTCCTCGCCGCCTTCGCCGGTGTTGCTTCGGCTGCCCAAGATGTTCATGGCTTTGGCGATACATTCATGGGCTTCCTTACTGAGCGCCCCGTAGCTCATGGCGCCGGTGCGGAAGTGATGCACGATGGAGTCCACGCTTTCCACTTCTTCAATAGGGATGCTGCAGCCGGCAGGGTAAATGAATTCCAAGAGGTCGCGGAGGCGGATCAATGGTTCATTGACTTTCTTCGCATATTCTTTGTAGACTTCATAGCTTCCAGTGCGGCAAGCCCGCTGCAGGAGGCGGATGGCTTCAGGGTTTAAGATGTGCGGTTCGTCGCCATTTCTATGGTACATGTACACGTCGCCGGAGGAGAGGCCTTTGGTGCTTTCGTAGGCTGCCTCGTGGCGCATCTCCGCTTCCTTGGCGATTTCCTTCAAGCCAATGCCGCCGATGGGAGAGGTGATGCCGCCGAAATATTTCTCCGCCACTTCTTTGCCGATGCCTACGGCTTCGAAAATCTGCGCGCCGTGGTAGCTCTTCACGGTGGAAATACCCATCTTGCTCATGACGCCCAAAATGCCATTGACGGCCGCGGTCATATAATTTTTCAGCGCGGCCTTCGGTTCTTTGCCGTGGAGTTTATTTTTCTTCGCCAAATCTTCCACGGTTTCCAATGCCAAGTAAGGATTGATGGCGGTGACGCCGAAGCCGATGAGCGATGCGAAGTGGTGGATCTCTCTCGGTTCCCCAGATTCCAGGATGATGCCCACGTCCGGGCGAATCTTGGCGGCGATAAGGTCATTGTGGAGGCCGGCAGACGCCAGGAGCGCCGGGATAGCCATGTGATCCTTGTCCACGCCGCGGTCCGAGAGGATGATGATATTCGCCCCCTCGGCTACGGCTTCGCGAGCTTTCACGAAAAGGTCAGCCAGTGCCTTCTCCATGGCGCGGCCGCCGCCGGAGACCGGGTAGAGGAGCGAGAGCACCACAGGCTTTAACTGGTCGGACTCCAGATTCTTGATGAGTTTCATTTCCTCATTGGTGAGGAGCGGGCGGTCGATGGAGAGAGCCGCCGTGCCTTTCTCATCGGGGTCCATGATGTTTGCCATATTTCCGATGCACACAGACGCCGAGGTGACGATCTTTTCACGGACGCCATCGATCGGCGGGTTCGTGACCTGGGCGAAGTTTTGCTGGAAATAATCGTAAAGCAGCTGCGGCTTCTCCGAAAGGACGGTAAGCGGCGAATCCATGCCCATGGCGCCGATGGGTTCCTTCCCATTCTCTGCCATAGGGGTCAGGATGTCGCGGAGGTCTTCCACGGTGTAGCCGAAATTTTTCTGCTGCTCCAGCAGGTCTTCCGGCACTTCCGGCTCTTCGTCCCCTTTCACCAGGTCCTTCAAATCCAAGAGATGCTCTTCGCACCACTTGCTGTAGGCGTGGGCCTTGGCCATGGTGTGTTTGATTTCATCGTCGGTGATGATGCGCTGCTGCGCGGTGTCCACCAGGAAAATTTTGCCCGGTTCCAGGCGGCCTTTGCAGAGCACGTCCTCCTGGCTTACCGGCACGGCGCCCACTTCGGAGGAAAGGATCACGCGGTCGTCCTTCATAATGTAGTAACGAGACGGGCGCAGACCATTTCTATCGAGCATGCCGCCGATGCACACGCCGTCGCAGAAACACATAGCCGCCGGACCGTCCCAAGGTTCCATCATGAAATTGTGATAGCGATAGAAAGCTTTCTTCTCTTCGTCCATGGCCGGGTCTTTTTCCCAAGGTTCCGGGATCATCACCATCATGGCGTGAGCCAGGGAATGGCCGGCCATGTGGATGTATTCCAGGCAGTTATCAAACATGGCGGAGTCCGAGCCGGTGTCATCGACTACCGGGAAGACCTTCGCCAGCTCCGGATAGTCGGACGGGCGGGACTTGCTCTCGCGGGCATTCAGCCAATTGATATTTCCTCGGATCGTATTGATTTCCCCATTGTGAACGATGTAGCGGTTCGGATGGGCGCGGGCCCAGCTGGGGAAGGTATTCGTAGAGAAACGGGAGTGCACCATGGCCATGGCGGTCTTGAAATCCAGGTCCGACAGGTCCAGGTAGAAATGGCGGAGCTGGTAGGACGTGAGCATGCCCTTGTACACAATGGTGCGGGACGACAGGCTGGCGATGTAGAAATCCGTGCCCATACCTTCGGAGAGAGGAATGATTTTCTTCTCTGCCAGGCGGCGAATGATGTAGAGCTTCCTTTCGAAATCCATCTGGTCCTTGATGGCCGGATTCTTGCCGATGAAAACCTGCAGGAAACGGGGACGGATGGAGCGGGCGGACTCACCGATGATGCTCTCATCAATCGGCACCTCGCGCCAACCAAGAATGGTCTGGCCTTCGCTCTCTACGATTTCTTCAAAGACCCGCATCTGCTCCTTGCGGAAATCCTCGTAGCGGTGCGCGAAGATCATGCCCACGCCGTACTCCCCTTCCGGCGGCAGGTGGAAGCCCAAGACCTCGCACTCCCGGTGGAAAAAGTCGTGGGGAATCTGTGTCAGAATGCCGGCGCCGTCGCCGCTCTTCTGATCCGCCCCCTCGCCGCCTCTGTGCTTTAAGTTTTCCAAAATCTTCATGGCGTCGTCGACGATGCTGTACGAACGCACGCCCCGGATATTCGCTACAAAGCCGATGCCGCAGGCATCATGTTCATTCCTCGGGTCATAGAGACCCTGCTTCTCCGGATAATCTCTCCATTTCTTCATTGCCATCCCTCCTGTGTATAGCGGTGATTTACGCTGGTGGTTTTAGTAGTCGGTGGTCGGTGGTCGGTGGTCGGGCCGCACTTAGCTGCTTTCCCACTACCGTGTAACCGTTTACCGACTACCAACCCCCTACCGCCTTTCCCACTACCATCCTACGCAAAAAGGCCGGGCGAAAGCATCTGCTCTCTGCCCGGCCTTGGACGTCGTATGTA
>CAVEMF010000147.1:0-5385 GCA_963616715.1 Ruminococcus bromii
GTAAAAAGTAGGAATTGAAAAAAGCCATCTAATGGCTTAGACGGCTTCCTTCAATTTCAGTTTTTAAAGAGAAAGCCCGTCCGCGCCAGGATGACCTCTGTCTCTTTCTATTGCCATTATAGCAAACTCATTTCTTGATAGCAAGAAATTTTAAAACAAAAAGGACTCGCATCTTACGCGAGTCCTTTTTGCTTGTGAGGAGATCTGCACGCTCTCACGGCCTACGGTCATGATGAGCCAGTAGGCAAATGTGCGGGGGGCCGGCTACATTTTATACAATTCTTCCAATGTGATAAGCTGCACACCATCGAGATGGATGTCTTCAAAGCCACTGCGAGAGAAGAAACCATATTGGTAGCAGGGAAGCTTGGTCCGGCGCACTTGCGCGATTTCCTCCTCGAGCATGGCCTGGGTGAGCGGGGCTTTCCGAAATTTCGTTTCGTAGAATGCATACCCTTCTACGGACTCGGTGACGATATCAAATTCCCCATTCGTCTTATGCACCGGGTCATCGTAATAGTAGCGCCCGATTTTTTCAAAGGGCTTAGGGAGGAGGCCTTTTTGGTTTTGCTCGATCAGATATTGGCGGCAGATATCCTCAAAGATGCGGGGGACATGGGCGGTCTCGAAGTCTTTTGCGATATAGCGGTCATAAAAAATCTCCGGCTGCATGACGCTCATCTGGGACATGTAGCGGAAAATATATTTGTAATAAAACAGCGACAGGTTATCACAGATGTAGTAGCCTGTTTTTTTCTTATTTCTTTCATCGTTGATGGGGGCGCTCTTGCTCACCACCTCCATTTTCATCAAACGCTCGAGCACATCGATGAGTGTGGGGCCGCTGGAAATATGGGATTGCGCCAGAATGTCGCTATACCGATAAAAACCTCGTGCCAGCGTTTCAAAGACTTCATTGGCATTGGAAATTTTGGCCAGCTCAGACTTGAGGTACAGGCTGACTTCACTTTCCAGCCTGGCGCCGGGAGAAGCGATGAGCTCCATGATATTTTCCTGCACCGTCTTTTGGCTATCAATCAGTCGGTTATAATACGGGATGCCGCCAAACACGCTGTACAAGCGCACTTTGTCCTCGTCACTGAAGCTGCTGTAAAACAGAGCGGACTCGCGGTAGTTCATGGGCTTTAGGTCGATGGTCAGGCTGACGCGGCCATAGAGCGGATTGTGCACCAAGAGCAGGGAGCGCATGGTGTCCACATAGGAGCCGCAAAGGATCAGCTTGAGCTTGGAAGTGTCCTGATAGGTGTCGATCAAAGATTGCAGGATGCTATCCATGCCCTTCACCGCTTCGCGAAGATAGGGATATTCATCCAAGACCAGGACCAGGTTTGTACGTTGCGCCTGCTTAAAGAGGAAATCCAACACCTCTTCTATATTTCTAAATGCCAGCGGCGGAAAGCCAAAGGCTTCCGAAATCAAGGCGGCAAGGCTTTCCACATTATTCATTTCTGTGGTCTGCTTGCATTCATAGTAAATCGATTGGATGTGGCTGTGGCGCAGACATTCCTTGATCAGTTCACTCTTGCCCACCCGCCTGCGGCCGTAAAGCAAGAGCGTTTCCTGCTGCTCTTTTGAAAAAAGGTTTTGAATCTTTTTTTGTTCCGTGGTGCGTCCCCAAAAAGCCATTTGATTCGACTCCTTTCGATTCGACTATTTCTGAATAAAATATAGCACAGCGGCAGCGGCTTGGTCAATTTTTTATTCGGAAACATCCGAATCGATTTTATCCGAATAAAAATATTTCCAAAAATAAAAAGCACCGAGTGTTCGGTGCTTTTTATTGGGGGCTAGTAATTAGTGATCACTAACCACTGATCACTAAGATCGATAGCGTTCTCTGTGTGAATGGGGCAGCAGCCAAACGCGCCCTGATCACTAATCACTGCTCACTGATCACTAAACCGCTAGCGTCATTCCCTCTTAATCCTTATGCAGCGGATTGTGCATATTGAATGGTACCAGGTCGTCCAAGCTATAGGGCGTTTCCTGGTAGACGAAGTTCAGCCAGTTGTGATAGAAGAGGTGGGCGTAGCTGCACCACACGAAGCGGGGACGTTCCTGCGGGTCGTCGTAGGGGTAGTAGTTCTCCGGCAGGCGGATGGGGAGGCCCTTCTCGCGGTCACGCTTATATTCCCATTCCAAAGTGCGCAGGTCGTACTCGAAGTGACCGAGAACGAAGATGCGGCGGGACTCGGCATCGGAAATGATATTGATGCCGTTCTCGCTAGAGCGAGAGAGGACTTGGAGCTCCGGCGTCTCATCGACTTTGAGGTCATCGATGGAGGTGTGGCGGGACTGGGGGATGAAATAGCGGTCGTCGAAGCCACGGAGCAGCGGGTGGTAGTCCACCGTGAGGCCGTACTGGTAAATGCCGAAGAGTTTTCTCGGGAGCACTTTCTTCTGCACACCGTAGTCGCGGTAGAGCCCGGCCTGGGCTGCCCAGCAGAAGTGCAGGGTGGAGAAGACATGGGTGTCGGCCCAGTCGAAATATTTCATCATTTCCGGCCAATACTCCACTTCTTCGTAGGGCATTTTTTCCACCGGTGCGCCGGTGATGATGAAACCGTCGTAGCGGCGGTCTTTGATGTCGTCAAAGGTCAGATAATTTTCTTCCAGGTAAGATTTATCGGTGTGGGTGGTCTCACGGGAAGCGATGCGGGCGAAATCGACGGAAAGCTGGAGCGGCGTATCGCCCAAAAGGCGGAGCAGCTGCATCTCCGTGGGCTTCTTGATGGGCATCAAGTTCAGGATCAAAATCCGCAAAGGGCGGATGTCCTGGGCGCTGGCCCGGGCTTCGTCAATGGTTACAATGCCTTCTTTTTTCAGTTCCTTCAATGCGTCTAAGCCGTCTGCAATTTTAATAGGCACGGGTTTTTACCTCCTTGTATTTGGGGCAGTGGGAGTGAGTAATTAGTGATCAGTGATCAGTAGTCGGTAGTCGGTGGTCGGGACTTCGGGAAGTGAGGAGTGAGGAGTGAGGAGTGAGGAGTGGTGGTGCGGCGCGCAAGTTAAGAAGCGCCGCAAGTTTTGAAATTTGACGCGCTTACCTGCTTCCCCACTACCGTTATTCGTGTAACCGTGTAACCGTAGAGAGCTTGTTTGGCGATAGCGAGCCGTGGAGAGACAGATTTTTTGCGTAAGAGCTTGTCGCTTTATGGCTCACTATCCGTAGTACGCACGGTAAACGGTTATACGGTAAACGGTTCACGGTAGTGGGGAGAGAGCTAGGCGCGTTTCCCTATTTCAAAACTCGCGCCGCTATACGAATTGATGCGGCGCACCACCACTCCTCACTCCTAATTCCTCACTCCTCACTTGTTTTATGCAATAAAAAAGCCCTCATCCCCAAGGGACGAGAGAATCGTGTTACCACCCAATTTCATTTCTGCGTCGCCGCAGAAACCTTTGTAGGTACGATGGTTTCCCATGATACCGCATCTCTGTAACGGGAGATCCCGGGCTGCTTCATCATTCAGCATACCAGGCTCAGAGGCCATCTTCCATGAAATATCCTGTGCTCCCTCTCACCTTCCGGAGCTCTCTTTACCAGTATCCTTCACGTACTCTTCTCTTCACTGCCTATGTGAAATTACATGTAATATAGCATGAATGGAGGGGGAAAGTCAAGATGAGGCAAATGGGACGATAGCGGTTTAGTGGTCAGTGATTAGTGATTAGTGATCAGTGATCAGGGCGCAATTGGCTGCTTCCTCATTCACGCCGAGCCCGGTTGTCGTAGTAGTAGTCGGTGGTCGGTAATCGGTAGTCGGGACGCTTTTGACTACTAGCCCATTCACGCTTAAACCGTTAGTGTCCTCCCATCATCCGGCCTTCGGCCACCTTCTTCTAAGAAGAAGGCATATGCAGACGGCTCTCTGACGTCAAATGCGTCCTGATCACTAATCACTGACCACTGATCACTAAACCACTATCGCCCTCCGACCACTTCTTCCGCTATTTCCTCATTCCTCTGGTCCACCATGAGGGGGAGGCGATAGAGGTCGGTGAGCATCCACAGGGAGAAGCCGCCTAGGGTGAGGAGGTAGAGGATATTTTTTTTCGGGTGGCCCAGGTAGAAATAGTGAAGCCCCACGAGCCATAGGAGGGTGGCGACCCAGAGTTTTCTTTTTCTCTTGGGGAGTACGCGGAAAAGTTTGCGCTCCGTGTCGTAGGGGAGGGCGCAGATCCAGTAGGGGAAGCCCTCCTGGTATTTGTACAGAAGGGTGGCGGTTTTTTCGTAGACGCGGCGCATGTCCTCCACTCGCTCTACGGGATCCGTCTTCTTGCGGGATGTGGCGATTTCATTTTCATAAGCCGCCGGGTCATCGATGTGCAGCATCGCCTCTTCTTCGTAGGGGAGAAGGTCCATGGTGGCGTTGGTGAAGAAGGTGCCACTATAGTCTAAGTAAATCTGGTCCATCAGTGGCGTGAGCTCGCTGATATTGGTGGTGATCACTAGGTCGTCGCCGATGAATTCCCGAAGCTTGTCGATGATTTCCTTGCGCTCCGGTGTGTCCTTCTCGTGAAAGTCGGTGCAGCAAAAGCTCCCCGCCTGCCTTCCGCACCGCACCCGCAGGGCGCCGATGGAGTAGATGGTGCAGTCCGGCATAGAGCCTTCTCGTATGACGCAAAGGGTGGTGTAATTCTCCACCTTTCGACGAAGCTGGTTCATGGGAGGCCTCCTTTCTATGAAATGGGATTGATGCTATCGATTTAGTGATCAGTGATTAGTGATCAGTGATCAGGACGCGTTTAGCGCTGGTGTATACATAGAGTTTATTCCCACCATTGTTTAACGAATCCTGATTACTGGCTACTAAATCAATGACGGTAATGTCTCCCAGTGCGTACTATCGCCAAGCGCGCCCTGACCCCTGATCACTGATCACTAATTACTAAACTTTCTAGGGAAGCGCTGATTAAATCGTTTTCAAAAATCATTCTTGAATTTTTATTCAGAGCGAGGAAAGGAAATCCGCGAATAGCGAGCTATTTAAGGATTTTCTTGACGAAGCTATGAATAAAAATTCTTATGATTTTTGAATCTTCGATTTAATCAGTGGTTCCCTAGCGTTTCACCTCGCCAAGCTCCTTCAGCGCCTCCGCGTTCTTGGAGGCTGAGAGGATGTAGAGGAAATCGCCGGCTCGTAGCTTGGTGTCCGGGTCGGGGATCAGGCTCCTCCCTTGGCGTTTGATTTCCACCACCACAGTCTGCTTCATGGTGGGGATTTGCTGTATGGTGTGATTCTCCAATGCGGAGCCGCTGGCGATGGGGACTTCGATGATATTCTTTTCTTCCTCTGACTGGGTGTCCGGCGAAGCGGCTAGAGATTTCTTCAGGAGCGCATCGTAAATGGGCTGGCC
>CAVEMF010000148.1:0-2307 GCA_963616715.1 Ruminococcus bromii
ATGGTGAGGTAGCCGCCGATCATGGCGCCGTTAAGGCCCGCGGCGAGGGCGAAGGCTTGGAGGTCTCTTAAGGAATTTTCTCTTCCTGCGCAGACGCGCATGATGACATGTGGCAGGATGAAGCGGTACATGGCGAAGATGTGAAGGATTTCCAAGGGCTTGGGCGGTTTATTTTTCCCAAAGGGCGTGCCGGGGATGGGGTTGAAAATATTTAATGGCACGCTGGTGACGTGGTGGTCTCGGAGGGCGAAGGCCATGTCCAGGCGGTCTTCGTCGGTTTCTCCAAGACCCATGATGCCGCCGGAGCAGACTTCGAGGCCTGCCTTCTGGATGCGGCGGATGTGGTCTTCTTTTTCTTCGTAGGTGTGGGTGGTGCAGATGTTTGGGAAATAGCGGCGCGCGGTTTCCAGGTTGCAGTGGATGCGCTGGCAGCCGGCGGCTTTGAGGCGGGCGAGCTGCTCGTCAGTCAAAAGGCCCAGGGAGCAGCACACGGAGAGCTTCGTTTCCTTGGTGATGAGGGCCACGGATTTCACAAGCGACTCGAATTGTTTTTCTTCCTGCCCGCGGCCGGAGGTGACGATGCCAAAGCGCTCGGCGCCGTAAGCTTCCGCCTGCTTGGCTTCGGCGAGAAGTTCTTCCGGGCTTCGGAGCGGGTACTCTTTGACGCCGGTGTGGTACCAGCCGGACTGGGCGCAGAATTTGCAATTCTCCGTGCAGCGCCCGCTTCTGGCGTTCACGTCGCTGCAGAAGCGCATCTTGTCTCCGCAAAAGGTTTTTCTGATTTTATCGGCGCAGGCCATGAGGAAGAATGGCTCGGCCTTGCCGGCGGCAAAAAGTTTCTCCGCCTGCTCCCTGGTGATGTCCTCGCCCGCAAGCACTTGGTCCATGCAGGCGGTGATGTATTGTATGTTTTGATCCATTTTGTGAAACCCCACTTTTATAGTAAGCATGCTTAGCGCTATCGGTTTAGTAATTAGTGATCAGTGATTAGTGATCAGGACGCATTTGACTCTGTCGCCAAACGCGCCCTGACCACTAATCACTGGCCACTGACTACTAAACCGATAGCGCTAGTCATCGACAACTCCCGCCCTGATCACTGATCACTAATCACTGATCACTAAACCCCTAGCGCCCCTTCCGGCGGAAGGGGATTAACCAACAGATGGCGCGGTCTGTGTCCGGCCCAGGTCTTTGACCATGGCGATGTCGTCTTGGGGGTCGGAGCCTTTGCTGGTGAGGTAGTTGCCGATCATGACGCCGTTCATGCCGCCGGCCAGGGCCATGGACTGAAGGCTACGGAGGTTCACCTGGCGGCCGCCGGCGGTGCGGATCTGTGCTTTGGGCAGCACAAAGCGGAACATGGCGAAGGAGCGCAGGATTTCCAGTGGCGCTAAGCGTTCGTTATGTTCGTAAGGGGTGCCGGGAATGGGGTTCAAGACATTGAGCGGCACGGCGTCGATGTGCATTTTTTTTAGGTGAAATGCCATTTCCACTCGCTGATCGAGGGATTCACCAAGTCCCAAGATGCCGCCGCAGCAGACGCGGATGCCGGCTTTCTGGGCGCGGGCCACGTTCTCTGCTTTTTCTTCGGCGGTGTGGGTGGTACATACTTCTTTGAAGAAGGAGGGGGCGGATTCGATATTGCAATGCAGGCGGTTGATGCCGGCTTCTTTGAGCTGGTACGCCTGTTCCTGCGTCAGGAATCCCAAGGAGCAGCATACTTCGATGCCGACTTCCTTGCGGATGCGACGGATAAGGTCTAGGATTTCCGCAAAGTCCTTCGGATTTCTCTGGTCACGGCCTGCAGTAACAATATCGAAACGGGCAGCTCCGGCTTTCTTCGCTCTCTTTGCCGCTTCAATGACCTCTTCTTCCGGAAGGAATTGATAGGTTTTCACCCCTGTGTTGTAACGGGAAGACTGGGCACAGAATTTGCAGTCCTCTTGGCAGGAGCCGCTTCGTGCGTTGATGATGGCACAAAGGTCTACGCTCCTTCCGGAGAATTTCTGGCGGATCTTATCGGCGCAGGCGAGGAGGAGCATGGTGTCCTCGTCCTTGGTGCGGATGAGCGCTCTCGCTTCGTCTTCGGTGATGGCTCCGCCATTCAATACTTTTTCAGTCCACGCTAAAATCTGTTCACAGCTGCTTTCCATTGCAAACCACTCCTTTATAAAATTCTTCCGGCTGTTCATTGAAACCGGGTCATGCTGATGTAATGCCTTGCGCGTCGTGGGAAATATGGGAAATCAAATTTCCCGCGCAATAGAAATATTTCATGCTTCACAATGGAGGGGAATATTTCTA
>CAVEMF010000148.1:2646-3818 GCA_963616715.1 Ruminococcus bromii
CGCCCTGATCACCGATCACTAATCACTGATCACTAAACCACCAGCGTCAATCCACTATACATTCGGTGTCGTTCTGCTCCGTCCCAGGTCCGCGGTCATCTGGAGGTCTTCCTTCGGGTCGCGGCCGCCGGTGGTGAGGTAGCCGCCCACCATGATGCCATTGAGTCCGCCGGTCAAAGCGTAGGCCTGCAGGCTTCTAAGGTTCACTTCGCGGCCGCCGGCGGTACGGATGAGTGCCTTTGGCAAAACGAAGCGGAACATGGCGAAGGTGCGGAGCACTTCCAAGGGCGGCAGGCGCCGGTTCGTATAGAACGGCGTCCCTTTCACCGGGTTCAGGATATTGAGCGGCACCGAGTCGATGTGCATCTTCTTCAAGTGGAAGGCCATCTCCACTCGCTGGTCCAAGGATTCGCCAAGGCCGATGATGCCGCCGGAGCACACGCGGATGCCTGCCTCCTGGGCGGTGCGGATGATGTCTTCCTTGTCTTCCATGGTGTGGGTGGAGCAGATTTCCGGGAAATAGGACGGCGAGGTTTCGATGTTGCAGTGAATCCTGGTGATGCCGGCTTCCTTCAATCGCTTCGCCTGCTCTTTGGAAATAAGTCCCAGGGAGCAGCACACTTCGATGCCCACTTCTTCGCGAATCCGTTTCACGATGTCGATGATTTCTTCAAACTCATTCGGATTGTCCTGGTTGCGTCCGCTGGTGACCAGGGAGAAACGGACCGCGCCGGCTTCTTTTGCTTTCTTGGCAGCGGCGAGGATTTCTTCCTCCGGGAGCAGCCGATAGACGGTGGCTCCCGTGTTGTACCAACCGGACTGGGCACAGAACTTGCAGTTCTCCTGGCAGTGGCCGCTTCGTGCGTTGATGATGGCGCAGAAGTCTACGGCATTGCCGGAGAACTTCTGGCGGATCTTGTCGGCCATGGCCAGGAGGAGCATGGTGTCCTCATCTTTCGTTTGGATCAATGTCTTTGCTTCTTCTTCGGTAATTTCACCACCGTTCATGACTTTTTCAGCCAATCTGATAATTTCTGCGCAAGTGCTTTCCATGATAGATCTCCTTTTCTCTGGAGCCGGAGCACTGCCCATTTATATTGTTACCTTGGTTGATAGTATAAGATAAACAATTGATTATGTCAATCGGAATTTTATAGCAGGTTTACAATGAG
>CAVEMF010000148.1:3859-5372 GCA_963616715.1 Ruminococcus bromii
CACTAACCCGATAGCGTCAATCCACGCCATCCCTCCACTCGACGGTAAATTCCAAAAGCCCGGTGTCCTGATTCATCTTCCGGCTCTTCAGGCTCGCCCGGCCGCCCCATTGGTGCGAGAGGGCCTGGGTGAGTGTTTGGAGCGGCTCGCCGGCGATGGCGGTGCCTTCGATGAGGATGCGGTCGCCTTCGCGGCGAATGGATTTCAGCACGATGCCTTGGGGCATGGAGTCCGAGAGGGCGAGGAGTTTTTTCTCCCAGTGGGGCGATTTCTTCTCGAGCTCCTTCAGCCGATCAAGGAGCGCCTCTTCCTCCGCCTCCCTCTCCCGCGTCTCATGAAGCATTTCCTTCACCGGCGCGAGCACGCGATTCCCTTCCTGCGCGAGGCCGAGCTTGTAGCTGTTGTAGAAATAATGGCCCCAAGCGAAAAGGAAAAAGAGGAAGCCCGCAAGACAAAGGCCTTGGGCGATGCGGAAGGTGCGGTTCTCTTTTGTGAGATGGTCACCTGCCATGGTGAGGGGGAAGGGTGCTTTGGCGCGATCAAAAGAGAGTGCCAGGAGCAGCGCGCCGCTTCGAAGGGGCGCCTCCGATAGCTCCACTACTTCCACATTTCCTTTGACCTCAGGCAGCGTTTCCATTTCCGACGTGAGAAACGCGCGCCACGCGTCCATGTCCTCGGCGGTGGCATCAGAAAAGGGCAAAAGAAAACAGGGCATAGCGCCCCGGTCGGTTTCAAAAATATGGTCAAGGAAGCGGGCCGCCTTCCCTTCAGAAGAGAGTGTGAGCTGCCGGCTCTCTACGCCTTCCGGCGCATAAAAAAAGAGGGCCGCCGATTTCTTGCCCACATATAGCGAAAGGTAGGGGTCGTCGGAAATCCGGATGTCCGTCATCGGGACCGCCGCCGTAAGGTGCAGCCCTGCCTCATGCGCCGCCATCTCCCAGCGCGTGAGCTCGTCCTTCGGCACGCCGTGAAATAAGATGTCGTAGCCCTCGGCGCTATGGGACAGCACGCGGTAGCTCATGGACATGATTTCCTCTCCCGCAAAGAGCCGGTCCCCTTCCCAGTACATGGTCTCCTCGAATTCCTCGTCGGTCATGTCGGGAAATTTCTTCCGCTCCCATTGCAAGGAGAGCCCATTCACCAAAAGCACCAGCCGCCGCGCCTTCATCCCCTTCTCTCGAAGCGCGCGAAAGCTATCCGAAAGATTTTCCAAAAGAGGCACCGAATAGGAGGCAAGCTCTTTCCCCTCTTGCACAGCGATGGCCGTAAGCTTCCCGTCCAAAGGAAATACCACCGTCCGCTTGCGATCGCCCAAGAGGCGGGAGAGGATCTTACGAAATTCCATAGGGGTGACTCCTTTCAATCAATGGAACTAGATTCAAGGTTCAAGAAAAAGGGCTGAAGTGAGGAGTGAGGAGTGAGGAGTGGTGGCGCGGCGCACAAGTTAAAAAGCGCCGCAAGTTTGAAAAGTCAGCGCGCGAACCTGCTTCCTCACGACCGTTATCTGTTCACC